>JADFHH010000347.1 GCA_022567275.1 Pseudomonadota bacterium
ATAGGTGTGCGCATAGCGCCAGCCATGCAGCAACTCCTGCCACTGGCGCACCATGCCCATATATTCGTTGTTCAGGATGAAGATTTTGATCGGCAGCTCATATTGCGCCGCCGTGGACATTTCCTGCATGGTCATGAGCACCGACGCCTCGCCGGCAATATCGATGACCAGGGAACCGGGATGCGCCATCTGCACGCCGACCGCCGCCGGCAGCCCGTAACCCATGGTGCCGAGCCCGCCCGAGGTCATCCAGCGGTTCGGCTCCTCGAAATGGAAATGCTGCGCCGCCCACATCTGGTGCTGTCCCACCTCGGTGGTGATGTAGACGTCCTTATCCCTGGTCAGCGCATATAAACGCTCGATGGCGTATTGCGGCATGATCACGTCATCGCGGTTCTTGTAGCTCAGGGAGTTCTTCGCCCGCCAGACATCGATCTGCTTCCACCACGCTTTCTGCACGCCCGCGTCGAGCTGCGGCGCGCGTGCCTTCCACACGCGGATGATTTCTTCCAGAATGTGGCCGACATCGCCAATGATGGGAATGTCCACCACCACATTCTTGTTGATCGAGGAGGGGTCGATATCGATATGGATTTTCTTCGAGCCTGGCGAAAATGCGTCGAGCCGCCCGGTAATACGGTCATCGAAGCGCGCGCCGATGCATATCATCACGTCGCAATCATGCATCGCCCAATTGGCTTCATAGGTGCCATGCATGCCGAGCATGCCGAGCCACTGTTTGTCCGAGGCCGGGTAGGCGCCGAGGCCCATCAATGTCGAGGTGAGCGGGAACCCGGTCATATGCGCCAGATCGCGCAACAATTGACACGCCACCGGGCCGGAATTGATAACGCCGCCGCCGGAATAGAGGATCGGCTTGCTGGCGCCCGCCATCAGCTCGACCGCCGCGCGGATCGCGTCCTGGTCGCCGTGGACCTGTGGGTTATAGGTCTTGTGGCGCACTTTCGAGGGACCGGTATATTCGCCCGTAGCGAACTGGACGTCTTTGGGAATGTCGACGACAACCGGGCCGGGGCGTCCCGCTTTGGCCACATAAAACGCCTCATGCAGGACGCGCGCGAGATCGTTCACATCCTTCACCAGATAATTATGTTTTGTGCAGGGGCGGGTGATGCCGACCGTGTCGCATTCCTGAAACGCGTCATTGCCGATCAGGTGCGTGGGAACCTGTCCGGTGATGCAAACGAGGGGAATGGAGTCCATCAGCGCATCGGTCAGGCCGGTGACCGTATTGGTGGCGCCGGGGCCGGACGTCACCAGCACGACGCCGGTCTTGCCGGTCGAGCGCGCATAGCCTTCAGCCGCGTGCACCGCACCCTGCTCATGGCGCACCAGAATGTGCTCGAATTTATCCTGCTGGAAAATCTCGTCATAGATCGGCAGCACCGCGCCGCCCGGGTAGCCGAAAATATGCGCGACTCCCTGATCGGCAAGCGCAGTCATGACCATCTGCGCGCCGGTCATCATGCGTGCCATTTGTTCTCACTCCATTGACTCTGCCGCGGCGCAAGCGCCTGGCCCGGCTCGTGTCTCATCCAATGCCCTCAAGACCGGCGCACAGTCAACAGGCACCCGGCCCGGCAGACATCGATCCGGCGGCGCACCGTATCCCCGCGCGGGTCAAGGGTCAACCGTCAATTAGTCATAATTGCAAATAATTTTCAAGAAATTTTTCTGAATCTTTCGTAAATATGTGTTTCCACGTAATCATATTACTTTTGGCCCATGTCAGTTGCCGCTTGGCATAGCGCCGCGTTTCGGTTTTTGCGCGCATTATGGCTTCATCTTGTGTCATCTTTCCGCGCAAAAATTGCATCAGCGGCCTGACGCCGAGCGCGCGCATGGCCGGCAAGCCGCACTCGAGTTTCTGTTCCGCGAGGGCGCGGACTTCATCCAGCGCGCCATTGCCGATCATCTCATCGAAGCGCGCGTCAATGCGCGCGTAAAGCATCTCGCGCGGCTGTGTGATGAACAACCGCGCCACATCCTCCTCGCGCAGCAGCGGCTGGCCCGGTTCATCGTGCCACTGCGCCAGCGAGCGCCCGGTCGCATCGATAACCTCCAGTGCGCGCACCAGCCGCTGCGGGTCGGAGGGCATGAGCCGGGCGGCCATTCGCGGGTCGCGCTCACAAAGCAGCTCATGCAAATCCCGAGCGCTGCTGTTTTGCGCTTGCTCGCGCCAGCGGGCGCGAATATCGCCCGGAATTTCGGGAACCGGCGACAGCCCTTCGAGCAACGCCTTGAAATAAAGCCCCGTGCCGCCGGTGATGATGGGGATTTGCCCGTCCCGCTGCGTGCGGGCGAGCGCGGCTTTCATATCCTCCAGCCAGCGCCCGGCCGAATAAGCTTCAGCCGCGGAGACGAAACCATAGAGCGCATGTGGCGCGCGCGCCTCGTCTGCCAGGCTCGGGCGGGCGCTCAGAATCCGCAAATCGGAATAGACCTGCATGGAGTCGGCATTGACGATGACGCCGCAAAATTTTTCCGCCAGCGCCAGCGCGGCGGCCGACTTGCCGCTGGCTGTCGGCCCTGCAATAAGAATGGCGCGATATTTTGACATGGGCATTTTGCTCCGGGTCCTGACCCTAACTCATTCCCTAAGAAGCATGACCCACATTCTCACTTTGATCGCCAACCCTGCCGCGCGCCCGCTCGAAGAACCGGACATCGCGCAGGCGCGTGACGCCCTGCCTCACGCCGGAGCGGCCGATTGGCTGTCGAAAAGCGAAGCCTGCGATATCCCGTTCACGCCCGATGCGGGCGAACCCGATGCAGCGCTCGCCGATCAAGTCCGCGCGGCGCTCGGCAACGCGCCTTTCGATGTCATCATTCAACCCATGGAACGGCGGCGCAAGCGCCTGCTTGTCGCCGATATGGATTCCACGCTGATAGGTCAGGAATGCATCGAGGAAATCGCCGGGCTGCG
>JADFHH010000348.1 GCA_022567275.1 Pseudomonadota bacterium
GCCATATCCTATACCCATTCGCGTGCGAAAATAAGCGAATTGGTTGAGGCGCGAATTGAGCAAATCGAATAACACCGGCTTGCCGGCGCGCCGCGCCGCGAGCGGATTGCTGGGCGAGGTATTGCGGAAAAACCGCACCCTGGACGATGCGCTGGTCAACTCGCGCGCCGCGCGCGCCATGGCGGAGATGTCCGTGCGCGACCGCGCCCTGGCCCGCGCCATTACCTCCACCGCCTTGCGCCGAAAAGGCCAGCTCGACGCGGTGCTCGATCGCTTCCTCGACAGGAAACTGCCAAGACGCTGCGGCCCCTTGCGCGAAATATTGCTCGGCGCCGCATGCCAATTGCTGTTTCTCGATACCCCGGATCATGCGGCCATCGATCTGGCCGTGCGCCAGGCCAGGCAGGACAAGAATGCACGCCATTTCGCCCCCCTGGCGAACGCGGTGCTGCGGCGCGTGGCCGAACAAGGCCCCGCCCTGATTGCCGCGCAGGATGCGGGCGTGATGAACACACCCCCCTGGTTGTGGCAACGCTGGGTGAAGACTTATGGCGAGGAGAACGCACACCGCATCGCCGATGCGCATCTGAGCGAAGCCGCGCTCGATTTGACCGTCAAGGGCGATGCGCAAGGCTGGGCTGAACGGCTGGGGGGCGTGGTGCTGGACACCGGCTCCGTGCGGCTTGCCGCGCACGGGGCGATTGAAAAGCTTGCCGGATTCAACGCGGGGCAATGGTGGGTGCAGGACGCCGCCGCCGCCTTGCCCGCGCGCGCGCTGGGAGATGTCGCGGGCAAGCGGGTGGCCGATTTATGCGCCGCGCCAGGTGGAAAAACCGCCCAGCTTGCCCATGCGGGCGCTGACGTCACGGCGGTCGATATATCGCCCCGGCGGCTCGAACGGTTGCATGAGAATTTGACGCGGCTGGGGCTCGATGCGGAGCTGGTGGCCGCGGACGCTTGCCTGTGGAAACCCGAGCGCCCCTTCGACGCGGTGCTGCTGGACGCGCCGTGCAGCGGGACGGGCACGCTCAGGCGTCATCCCGATATCGCCCATCTCAAGGGTGAGAAGGACATCGCGCAGCTGAGCATGTTGCAGGCGCGCCTGCTGCGCCACGCGGTTACCCTGCTTCGCCCCGGCGGGCGTCTCGTCTATTGCACCTGCTCGCTGGAGCATGATGAAGGCGAACGGCAAATCCTGAGTCTACTGAAGGAGATGCCGGATATTCGCGTTGACCCGATTCGCGCAAACGAGATTTGTGCGCCCGGGAGCTGGCTGACAGGCGATGGCGCTCTGCGTACACTGCCATATGATTTGCATGGGGGGGATGAGAAGTACGCCGGGATCGACGGATTTTTCGCCGCCCGGCTCAAACTCGGGAATGGCGCGGATTGAATATTTGGCAGTGTCCTCTTGATCCTGAAGGGCCGTGCGCTCAACAATGATAAAATTGGCCCGGCACAAAATTGTTTATTAGTTTTCCCACCGGGTTGGCGAGACTTGTTAAAAGCAGCACATGATCGTTGAAACCCTGTCAAACCGCGCCCGTCTGACCGCCGCGGCGGCAAACCGCGCCGGGCGGCTGGCCTGGCGAAAATTGTTGCGCACGCGCTTGTTGCGCTGGCGTTATCGCGGCGAGCCGATCGACCGCCTGCTGCTGACGCCGCAGGATTTGCGCACCGGCGATCCCAGTTTCGCCAGCGAAATCTATCATGGTCATTTCGGGCTGGCCGGTGTGGTTGCCCTGCCCGGCACGGACTCGCCATTCGCCATATCGCCGCCGAGCGAGGCGTGGGAGCGCGAGCTTCACGGTTTCGGCTGGCTGCGCCATCTGCACGCCGCCCATGACGAGATTTCCCGCGAGCATGCCCGCGCATTGGTGGGCGACTGGATCGCGCTTCATGGTGAGCCGCGCGGGCTCGCATGGGAGCCGGAAATCACCGCACGGCGCATCATTTCCTGGCTGTCCCACACCGCCATCCTCCTGGAAGGCACGGATGTAGAATTTTACGAGACCCTGATGCGCAGCTTCGCGTTTCAGTTCCGCTATCTGAAATCCGGTTACGGCGACGCCGATGACGGGCTGCCACGGCTGATAGCTCTGATCGCGCTTGCCTTCGCCGGCCTGTGCGCCGATGAAAAGCAACCCTCTTCTCTCGCCCGCACCAAGGCGCTGGCGGACGAGTTGAGGCGGCAAATCCTGGCCGATGGCGGGCATATCAGCCGCAATCCCGCAGTGCTGATCGAGCTGTTGCTCGATTTGCTGCCCTTGCGGCAGTGCTTTATCGCCCGTGATCAGACGCCGCCACCCGAGTTGCTGGCGGCCATCGACCGCATGATGCCGATGCTGCGCTTCTTCCGGCTGGGGGATCACAGCTTCGCCCGTTTTAACGCGATGGGCGCCACGCCAATGGAGTCTCTCGCGGCACTTATGGTCCATGACGAAGTGCAGGGCAAGCCCGTGCCGCATGCCGAGAATTCAGGCTATTGCCGGCTCGAATCCGGACCGCATCTTCGGATAGACCTGCATGTCCATCTGGAACTGACGCTGATGGTTCAGCATCTTCTTGAACCAGGCGTTGCCCGCGACCTGTTTGTCGGCCCATTCATTGGCCGCCTTCTGGGCGGCCTTGATGAAGCTGGGCTCGAGCCGCAGCATCGTATTGCCCGATTTCTCGAAACGCATATAGGCAAAGAGATCCTTATAGGCATGGTCGCGCCACTGATCGAAGGTGTTCAGACGCGCGGCGAGGCGGATCATCGTCTGGTCGCGTTCGGAGATCGAAGCCCAGGCTTTTTTGTTGAATTGGCATTCCTGGACGGCGGCCGGCTGATGGACGCCGGGGAAGATGATGTATTTGGCGATCTTGTGGAAACCGACCGGCTCGTTGACCGAAGGCGAGCTCCCCTCGGTTGCGTCGATGACGCCGCGTTCCAGCGCCGCA
>JADFHH010000349.1 GCA_022567275.1 Pseudomonadota bacterium
GGCGCAGAAAAGTGCTGCCCACGGCCAGACTCATGCCACTGACGGCGGCAATCAAGAGCACGAACATTTTCCCCGGATTACCCGGCTCACCCGGTATGATCGCCCTGGCGACGACGCGCGCCTCGCTATTTGTCAGGCTGCGCCGTTCGCTCCTCTGCTTGGCGCGGGACAGGAACTGCCCGAACAGTTCCCGGTTCGCTTGCGCTTCGCGCTGGAGATCCGCGAACCGGATTTTTGCCAGATCGAACTGCAGTGACTTCTGCTCCAGTGCCTTCAGGCTTGCCGTCAGCGAGCCGACACGGGCGATGGCAAGCTCATGTTCATCTTTTTTACTCACCAGAATGCGGGCGAGCTCCTGTTTGATCTCCCGGCGCATCGTTGCCAATTTCGACCTTGTGCGCTTCAACGAGGGAGGGTTCGGTCCCAAGGTCACGCTGTATTCCGATTCAAGCCGTGCGACGGCGGTATACTGTACCCGCAAATCCGAGAGCACATCCGAGTTCAGCGCATCCGACAGGCTGCCCGGGTCAACATTCTGCTCCGTGAGACGTCTGAACCGATCGTATTTGGCGTTCGCCTCCACGGCCAGCGTGCGCGCCAGGATCAGTTGTCGATTGGATTGTTCGATCTGTTGATTGATGAGCGTCAACACCGAACTTTCCGTTCCGGCGTCGATCATATTGTTTTCTGCCTTGTAGGCGGCGACAGCGCGTTCGGAGTCGCTCAACCGGCCGCGAAGCTTGTCGATGCGTTCTGTCAGCCATTTGGCGGTATTACTTTTGGTTGCCAGCTGGTCATCTAGATAGGCGCCGGCGAGCGCATTGGCGATCAACGCCGCCTTTTCCGCATCCACCGAGTCAAATCTGATTTCGATGAGGTAGGTGAGGCCGCGCCTGCGGACGGACAATTGCTCAAGAAGACGAACAATCACCATGTTGCGGCGCCGCCGCGCAGCCGCTACCGGGTCCTCATCGCCCCAGGCCGGTAATACGGTTTCAAGAGCACGCGCGAGCAGCGACGGCCGGGAAAATTCGGGGTCGTGGAGCAGACCCAGTTGCTCAACCACTGTACTCGCCACCGCCGTCGACCGGATCAATTCGACCTGACTCTCGACCGCCGCGGCATCGGCTCCGGTGCCTGACAAATCCGTTTCGGAAGCGATCGCCCGCTGCTGGCGAGGATCGACATGAATGACCGAAACGGCGGTATAGACAGGCGGCGCAATCAGCAGATAGAGCAGTCCCGCCAGCATTGTGGCGGCAAACACTGACAGGGTAAGCCGTCTGTGGCTGTATAATCGCTTCCAGAGTTTGCGAACATCAAGCAGATCGCCTGGCTTCTCGCTGCTGCGATGGCCATATCCAGCTGGCGATCGCTCAAACCGGCCGAGCTCTCCTCCGTCTGCCGTAATCGACAATCTCTTGCTCCACACCTTAACGCGAACGCGCACACGAAGTGCTGGAGCACAGACGTCAACCAGCGCCGTCCAGCAGCGGTGCGCGAGGGCAACCTGCATGGCCCTGATTATGCGGAATCGTTCCGCGATTTCCAGAGAAGGATCGGCCTATGCTTAATCCAGCCCCGGTTTCGGGGTCCAGGTTACGCCTGCCCATAAACGTATATTTAGCGCAGATTCTGCTTTTTGAGTTCCAATTTAGCGACTGTCGTGCAGTGAACCTCGTCGGGGCCATCCGCCAGTCGCAGGCTGCGGGATCTCGCCCAGGCGTAGGCCAGACCGAAATCATCGGCCACACCGCCGCCGCCATGCACCTGGATTGCCCGATCGATCACGTTGCAGGCCATTTGCGGTGCGATCACCTTGATCATGGCGATTTCCGAACGCGCCTCCTTGTTGCCGACCGTGTCCATCATGAAGGCGGCCTTGAGAGTCAGCAACCGCGCCTGCTCGATCTCCATGCGCGAGCGGGCGATGGCGTCGATCACCATGCCTTGCTCAGCGAGTGTTTTGCCGAAGGCGGTGCGGGATTTCGCCCGCGCGCACATCGCTTCGAGCGAACGCTCCGCCACGCCGATCAGGCGCATGCAATGATGGATGCGCCCCGGGCCAAGCCGCCCCTGGGCAATCTCGAAGCCGCGGCCTTCACCGAGGATCATGTTGCCGGCCGGCACCCGGACATCGGTGAAATCGACTTCGAAATGGCCGTGCGGCGCGTGGTCGTATCCGAACACGCTCAAGGACCGGACCAGCGTGACGCCTGGTGTGTCGCGCGGCACCAGGATCATCGACTGCTGTTTGTATTTCTCAGCCTGCGGATCGGTCTTTCCCATGAAGATGAAAATCTTGCATCGGTGATCGCCGGCGCCCGAGGTCCACCATTTTCGGCCATTCAGGACATACTCGTCCCCGACCCTCTCGATACGCGACTGGATGTTGCTGGCGTCGGAGGACGCGACATCCGGCTCGGTCATGGCGAAGGCGGAGCGGATTTCACCGGCCAGCAGCGGCTTTAGCCATTTCTCCTTCTGCGCATCGCTGCCATAACGGACCAGCACCTCCATATTACCGGTATCGGGGGCGGCGCAATTGAACGCTTCCGGGCCAATCGGCGAGCGGCCCATGATTTCGCACAAAGGTGCATATTCAAGATATGTCAGCCCGGCGCCGTATTCCGCCTCGGGGAGAAACAGGTTCCACAGCTCCGCTTCGCGCGCCCTGGCCTTCAACTCCTCCATGATCGCAGGCGACACCCATTTGTCGCCGGCCTCGAGCTGCTCCACATAGGTCCGCTCGTTCGGATAAACATGTTCGTCCATAAAGCTGAGCAGCTTCGTCCGGTAGCCCTCGACCCGGGCCGAAAAATTGAAATCCATGGTGCCCCCTTGTCCCGTTACTGCGTGGGATCGGGAGAAACCCGGATCACCAGCTTGCCAAAATTCTCACCCCTGAGAAGGCCCATAAATGCGCCCGGCGCAT
>JADFHH010000350.1:0-1986 GCA_022567275.1 Pseudomonadota bacterium
CTTCCCACCCTTTACGGATGCCGATGACCTGATAGCCTTCGCGAAGGGCCCGCAAGGTGATGGCGCGGATAGCCGGGTTCAACCCCGGAACATCGCCGCCACCGGTCAATATGCCGATCACACCTTTAGTTGATGCCATAAGTTTTTATCTTAGTCTATTGAGGTCAGCCATTTGCCTCTAGGTGCGCTCAACAACGGTAAGCCATGCCAACAGAGGTCAGCATCTGCCTCGCCCGCTAGGGGGCTGGCGTCACGCTGGCCAGGTTGCACCTGGAGGCAACCGGGCAAGGCCCGGAGCAAAAGGGTCAGGCTTGAGTTTGCGCTCAACTACGGTAAACCATGCAACAGAGATCAGCCATTTGAGTCCAGCGTCACGCTGGTGGCGATGAGATCATAATCGAGGGCGCCGGTGATGCGCATGGGCACGATGTCGCCGGGCTCCACCGAACTGTTCTCAATGATCACCTGGCCGTCGATGTCCGGTCCCTGCAACGGCAGTCGCCCGGTCAGCAGACAATCCTCCTGCAGGCCCTCCACCAAGACGGGATGCACCTCGCCGATGCGGCCCTGGTTCTTTTTGCGGACGATGTCCTTTTGCATGGCCATGAGAGTGTCTTTCCGCTCCTGCGCCACTGCCGCAGGCACCCGGTCGGGTAAATCGTAAGCCGTGGTTCCCGGTTCGTCCGAATAGGTGAACACTCCCAGATGATCGAACTCCATCTCCTGCACGAAATCCACCATGTGCTGAAAATGCTCCTCGCGCTCGCCGGGAAATCCAGTGATGAACGTGGTGCGCAGAGCCACGCCGGGAATCCGAGTGCGCAGTGTGTCCAGCATGCGGCGCACGCCCTGCTCGGTTTCCTGCCGGATCATGTGTTTCAGCATGAAGTCGTGCGTGTGCTGAAGCGGCACATCCATGTAGTTGCACACCTTATCGATCCGTTGAATGGCATCGATGAGGCCGTCGTTCACCGCCGTCGGATAACAATAAAACAACCGCAACCATGCCACGCCGTCGATCTCCGCCAGAGCATCGAGCAGGCGCACCAACCCGTCTTTCATGCGAATATCATAGCCGTACAAGGTTGTGTCCTGCGACACCAGGTTGATCTCCTTGACTCCGCCTTCTGCCAGGCGCCGCACTTCTTCGACAATGGATGCCAAAGGACGGCTCGTAATTGGACCGCGCAGTTTGGGAATGATGCAGAACGCGCACTTGTTGGAGCAACCTTCCGCGATTTTGACGTAGGCCGAATAAAACGGCGTGGTCAATACGCGGTCGCCGTATGCCTCAAAATACTGGGCCGGTTCGTGCACGTGGTTGCGTTTCTGCACCGTGCCGTTGCCGTTGAGCAGGCTTCTCAATAGAGGATATTGTTTGGTGCCGAGCAGGTGATCGATTTCCGGAATTTCCGCCAGCAGTTCTTCGGGGTGGCGTTCCGCCAGACAGCCGGTGACAATCAACTGCTGGCATTTGCCGCTGGTCTTGTGCCGGGCCATCTCTAAAATGGTGTCTATCGACTCCTTCACGGAAGCCTGCAGGAACCCGCAGGTGTTGATGATGAGAATATCCGCTTCATTCTCCTTTGCGGTCAGTTCATAACCGTTGCGGGTGAGATCGCCCAGCAAGGCTTCCGAATCCACCAGATTTTTGGGACAGCCGAGGCTGACCAGGCCGATTTTTTTCATTTCATGTCCACGTTCGCGATGAGGTGAAGTGCAGGATACCACAAACATCCCGCCCTCTAACGAGGGAGGCCAGCATGATGCTGGACCCTAATAGCTGAACTCTGCAATTATGCTCCGCAATTGTTGAGCGCAAACTCAAGCCTGACCCTTTTGCTCCGGGCCTTGCCCGGTTGCCCCCAGCCGCAGGCTGGCCCCTTGGTAATGGGGAGGATTGTTGAGGGCTTTTCATTTTCCCTTGCTCTTTTTTTCCTCTGCTTTCTACGCGGCCTCTACGGTGAATCAATCTGTGTTCACCTG
>JADFHH010000350.1:1994-2921 GCA_022567275.1 Pseudomonadota bacterium
TTCGGCCACCGCCGCGTCGGTCGTCAAGAGCAGCGCAGCGACCGAGCCGGCATTCTGCAGGGCGCAGCGCGCGACCTTGGTGGGATCAACAACGCCGTCCTCAAAGAGGTCGCCGTAGCTGAGCGTCTGGGCGTTGTAGCCGAAGTTGGCGTCTTTGGAATCCTTGATCTTTTGCACGACAATGGACCCGTCAACGCCGGCATTGGCGCAAATCTGGCGCAGCGGCGCTTCCAGCGCCCGCCGCACGATGTCCACGCCGACGGCTTCGTCGCCTGTTGCTTTGACCTTGTGCAGTTTCTTTTCCAAGCGCCGCACCAAATCGGCGTAATCCTTTTTCTTGAGAATTTTATAAAACTGGGACCGTAAATTGTTCGCCATACTGACGCCGTCCAGAACCACGTCGATCACCCGCCACCGGTCCTGGCTTTGCCACAGCACAAAGTCGAGACTGATATTTCCTTCCAGCTGGTGTTGCACTTGCAGGGCCACAGTGGCGCGGGATTCTTCCAATTGGCCCGGTCCGTAATCGATTGTCAGCTCTCCAAAAAATTTTGCCGAATTGGGAAACGCCACGTAAAGGAATAATTCGCTCAGCAGTTGCACAAAACTCTCCTGCTGTTTTTTGTTCAGGGTCTGCCAATGTTTGCCCAGAGCTTTTTGACTGATCCGCGGCATATCCAAATAGCCGAGAGCCGCTTGCGAAGTTTTTCTATTGGCTAGATTTTGTTCCGCAGACAAACCGGGGTCCTTTTTGGTTTGCTTGATATTTTCCAGTAACTCTGCCACCGCGCTTTCGGGGCTTTCAGCGCACACCCGACCCGCCCCGCCGACCAGGGAAAACATCAGCAGAATCAAGGAGAACCCATAAATTCTGCGAAGAACCCCAGCGGAATATGATAAATTGTCTTTCATCATTTTATTTTGGAA
>JADFHH010000351.1 GCA_022567275.1 Pseudomonadota bacterium
GGCCCGGGAGCCAGAATCGATTTGCCGGGCTCCCAGTCCCTTCACTATTCTCCCCGTCGGCTTTTACCCATATACCCGGAAAGAGAGCGAGCCACCATGTCGATCCGTCTTACTTCGGGCAGCGTTATTACGCTCCTGCTCCTGGGCGCGAACGCGGTCCGTGGCTTCGTGAAGCGTGAGTTGGATCCCCTCGGACCCGTCGCGACGCTGGAAGAGCGTCGTTGTCGCATCGACGACCACCGTGCGCTTTACAGTCGCGAACTCGAGAGCGAACCGCGCGGCGTCTATACCGGGGCGCTCGGCGTCTTCTCGCCGGGCGGCGAGGCGCGCTTCAATGTGGCGATAAGGACGCTGACGCTGTTCGCCGATGGCGCGGCGGAAATCGGCATCGGCAGCGGGGTGGTGCATGATTCCAGGGTGCAAGACGAATATGACGAGTGCCTGCTGAAAATGCGGTTTTTAACCGACCCGGTTCGCGAGTTTCAGCTGATCGAAACCCTGGCTTACGACCCGGCCGGGGGCTATGTGCTGCTTGCGCGCCATCTCGGCCGGCTCGAAGCATCTTCGCGCTATTTCCGCTTTGTCTTCACGCGCGATACGGCGATTGAAGCGCTGGAGAAAAATGCGGACGCGCTTCGTGAGGGCCGGCATCGCGTGCGGCTGCTGCTGTTCAAGGACGGGCGCATCGAGATCGCGAATACCGTGCTGCCCGCGAGCAGTGAGATGTCAAAAATGGTTTATGTCATCTCGAAACACCGCGTCGAGAGCGCCGATCCCTTCCTCTATCACAAGACCACGATGCGAAAATTGTTCGACGGCGAATGGGCGGCGATGCATGAACGCCATGGCACGGATGAAGTGGTGTTCCTCAATGAGCGCGGCGAGGTGACCGAGGGCAGCCGCACCAACATCTTTGCGCGCATCGGCGGAAAACTGCTGACGCCGCCGCTGACCAGCGGCCTGCTGCCCGGCACGTTCCGCGCCGAGATGCTGGCGCGCGGCGAGGCCGAAGAAGGGGTGCTTGCTCGCCAGGACCTTGCCCGGGCGGAGGCTGTCTATCTGGGCAATTCGGTGCGCGGACTGGTGCGCGCCCGGGCGTTGGAGACGCCTGCCGTGCGTAGGGCCGTGTCGTGAATATTGAGTTTGGGTCCGGACATTAATTATAGCGGCGGTTGGTTTCGATCGACATCCCCCACTCGTCTTTCCGGCGAACGCTAAGAATCCAGTTGCCGCCGAATAGTAACGCCGCAGGGGCTGTTAATTCGGTTACTGTCATCTATGGACGCCCCTTGGATTGCAAGTGTTTTTTGATGTGAGACAAGGTTGGGTTTGCAGTCATCTATCCGGCCTCTGGTTGCGGTTGTATATTACCGCGGGCCCTGATGGAATCCGAGGATCGACGCCCTATCACCGTATCGAGCTTCTCGCTCTGACAGTATCTCGGGTTTGGCCGATCCCGGTCACCCTGTTTCGCCATCACATCATCATCACCCTCGCAATAAAATTCTTTCCGCCGTCCGTTTATGCGGTTAGCCGAGCTTCAACTCTGAATGTTTCCCCCCGGCTGAGCATCGCCCACACAACACGGGCCGTCCCCCGGGACGAGCCCGAGGACAGGCTTGTTGGCCATCGCCACCACAACGACATTGGTCGGCCGGCGCGCCAGCAGGGCTTCGAGCCATGGCGAACGCGTTTCCTTTTTGCGCCTCGACCACAGCAGATCGGTTCGCGCCCCGTGAACCAGGAGCTTTCTCAAATAGCCGTCTCCGCGCTTCGATATTCGCCCGAGCCGTACCTTGCCGCCGCTGGAGTGCTGCCGGGGAACCAGTCCAAGCCAGGCCGCCAGTTGACGCCCGGAGCGGAACTGCGAGGCATCGCCGATGGTCGCGACAAGGGCCGTGGCCGTGATCAACCCGACACCCGGAATCGTCTCAAGCCGCCGGCTCGCCTCGTTGGCGCGGTGCCAGGCCATTAGTTTCTTCTCGAGACCAAGGATCTGCGCCCGCACCATCCGCAACTGGGCGACGAGAAATCCAAGCGCCTCGCACGCCAGTGCCGGCAAGACGTTCATCTTCGCGATCTTCGATCATCTCGATCAACTCCGTCACCTTGGACGCGCCTTGCGCGACGACAATGCCGAACTCGCCGCAATGACCCCGCAGGGCGTTGATCAGCATGGTTCTTTGACGCACCAGCAGCTCGCGCGCCCGGTGCAGCATCAAAACCGATTGCTGCTCGGCGCTCTTGATCGAAGCAAACCGCATCGTCGGACGCATCACAGCCTCACAGATTGCCTCCGCATCGCACGCATCGTTCTTGTTGGTCTTCACGAACGGTTTTACATATTGCGGCGGGATCAACCGCACCTCATGACCCAGAGCCTGCAGCTCGCGCGCCCAATAGTGCGCGCTGGCGCAGGCTTCCAATCCGATGAGACACGGCGGCAGCCCGGCAAAGAACCCGAGCACCTGCCCCCGGCGCAGCTTCTTGCGAACAACCGGCCTGCCATCCTGGTCCGCACCGTGAACCTGAAAAACCGACTTTGCCAAATCCAACCCAACCGTTGTAATCTTCGTCATGGACGCCTCCTGTTTCTGGACTGTTAAAAACGCGCCAGTATGGCTCATTGTGAAGCCGTGGGGGGCGTCCATTCCATCACCGTAATTCTAACCCGATTCGCTGGGGGCTCCGCCCACAGACCCCCGATTTGAAGAGATAAAGATTCAAGGCGTAAGCGTTCTCGCAAGGCGGAAACCGTCGTCGAAGCTGCGGTAGCCCGGCCTGTCCCCGTAGCGAACCGCAGAGCGCAGATCCTCCGGTCTGACGAACCAGGAACCACCACGCAGGACACGACCGTCACAGCTACCAGGGGTACGAGCCGAACCATCCCTCGGTGCATTCCTGTACGTATCCTTGTAAC
>JADFHH010000352.1 GCA_022567275.1 Pseudomonadota bacterium
GATGGACACCCGCGTGCCCCGGGCGCGGATGGTGTCGAGCACCTGATCGACGGCGATGGCCTCGGCCTTGACAAAATCCTCCTGGCCGGGATTCGCATCCGGAATATCGATGGGAAGCAGATAGTTGCGCCAGGCGATCTCGACCCCGTGCCCGGCGAAGAAGAACAGCGCCTCGTCGCCCGCTTCGAGCCGCGAGGCGAACAGCTGCAGCTGCCGGTTCATCTCGCGGCGCGAGACATTTTCCGCACGCAGGACGCTAAAGCCGATGTTTTCCAGCGCCGCGCCGATGGCGCGAGCGTCGTTGACCGCCTTTCCTTTTGCAGCTTGTCCACTTGCTCATAGGCGTCATTGCCGATCACCAGCGCCACGCGTTTGGCCGCGGCGGGACCGCCAAGCCCGGTCAGAACCAGCAGGAAACACACTATCAGCACATGCGCGCGGCGCATCGCTTGTCCTCCCCAAAAAACAAATGCGGACATGATTGCGGAACTTTATACGAGTGCATCGGGGAATCCAAACAAGGAAGATGCGCCAACGGCGCATGAGTCCCTAAATCGTCACCCCACCCCCGGCCCCTCCCCGTCAAGGGGAGGGGAATTGTTTGGCGAAATATCTACCCTATCGAGGCGATTCTAGCCCCGGGTGAAATATACCGCCGTCATTACCAGTATGACCGCCACGAATTGCAGCACGACGCGCCAGCGCATGAGCTTTTGCGAGCGGCTGGCGTTGCCCGCGCGCAGCATATTCCATAGCCCCAATGCGAGCGCCAGCGCCACGGCGAGCAGGGCAACCGGCACCAGGAAAGAAAGCGTGCCGGACATGGCCTTACTGCCCGGCGAGCAGCCGGTCGGCGATGCGGGTCGAGAACAGCCGCCGGGTCCAGCCCAGCATATATGTCGCCTTGGTGACATAGTAGCGCGGACGCGGGCGCGGGGATTCTACCGCGTGGATGAGTTTTTCCAGCACCGCTTCGGGCCCGAGCCTGAAGGGTGACGGCGTGGCCTCTTCCATTTTGGCGATGCGCACCTTGTACACATCCGCGTGGGCCGAACCCTCAAGATCTATATTGGCCTTGTAGGCTTTGAGCGAAGTTGCAGAGAATTTGCTTTCGATGGGGCCGGGCTCGATGAGGCAGACATGGATGCCGGTACCGGCCAGCTCCTGGCGCATGGCGTCGCTCAAGCCCTCGAGCGCGAATTTCGACGCGTTGTAGGCGCCGCGATATTTGAGCGACATGAGCCCCAGACAAGAGGAACATTGCACGATGCGGCCAAACCCTTGCGCGCGCATGGCCGGGAGAATTTTTGTCGTGAGATCGTGCCAGCCGAAAAAGTTCGCCTCGAACTGCGCCCGCATGATTTCAACCGGCACATCTTCCACCGCGCCGGGCTGGCCATAACCGCCATTGTTGAACAGCGCGGTGAGCCTGCCGCCGGTGCGGTCGAGCGCCTCGTTCGCGCATCTGGCGATTGATCTGGCGTCCCGGTATTCAAGCGCCAGCACCTCAAGACCCTCATCGCTCAGCCGTTCGATATCGCGTTTCTTGCGCGCGGTGGCCAGCACGCGCCAGCCGCGCGCCTGCATGCCATGGGCGCAGGCATAGCCGATGCCCGACGAACAGCCGGTGATGAGAATGGAGCGCTTATCGGTCATTGAGCCGCTGAGGAGTTGGTTTCTAACCAGCGCATTTCTACCGGGTTTCCGGGGCGCGCGCCAGCTTCTATGCGGCCAGATAGCTAGCGAGGCAGTCAAAGCTGCCATTCCACCCAAAGCTGTGTTTGTCGCGCGCTTCCGCACTACTGAATTTGGTGTGGCGAAGCACCAGCCGCGTGCCCGGCGCGCGAATGGCAGCGACGCTTTTTGCGCCTCCACTTCGCGGGAGATGAGCCCGGCGCCTTCGAGCACCTTCAAATACCGCGAAATGGCGGGCAGCGAAATATCGAACGGCGCGGTCATTAAAGATGCCGAAGCATGCCCCGCGCGGTCATGAACTATGGGATGGGTTTGAATTGCTTGAATAGTAATTAATATTGGTGTAGGTTACGGACCGTCCTTGGCTTGTATGCCGCTAAAATTCAGGCCTGCGCGGCATAACTGACATCAAGCAATGAGGGTCGCACACCAAATCAGATTGTTGGTAATTATGTCCGTGTGGACGATTACAGTTTTTGCACATGTCACTTAAATGCGGAGAAAACTTAAATGGAAGAAAATAACATCACTGAAGGGTTGGTGGAGCTTACGGCCGATGTCGTATCGGCATATGTAAGCAACAATGCGGTGGGTGCCGCCGAGCTTCCCTCTCTGATCAACGACACCTATGATGCCTTGAGCAAGGCAGCGGCAAAAGCATCTCAGCCACTTGTGGAAGAATTAAATCCGGCGGTTCCTCTCAAGAAATCGGTCACGCCGGATTACATCGTGTGTCTGGAAGACGGCAAGAAGTTCAAGTCCCTGAAGCGCCATCTCCGGACTCATTATGATCTGACTCCGGAAGAATACCGGGAAAAATGGAGCTTGCCCCACGACTATCCGATGGTCGCCCCGAATTATGCGGCGGCCCGCTCGGCGCTCGCCAAGAAGATGGGCCTGGGGCAGCGCCGCAAAGCCTGAGCTGAGGACGGCGCTTGTCGCGGCGCCCGGCTTTCATCGCTAATGGATTCGCAAGGGCCTCGTCACGGAGGCCCTTGCTTTTTTATAACCTTATTTTGAGTCAGGGGCGTTATGGCGCGTCCCGGCCTGCGCGCGTGATCCATTGCTTCGATCTCTGCTTTAAGCGCTCTTGCCAGCGCCAGATGGCGCTCAAGGTCATATGACCAGCGGCCAGCCAATCCCCGTGTCGATGGTTCGATTCTGCCCCTGGGCACTAGCAATTTAAGCAAAATAATCACAACTTAATGGCCTCGAAGCAATA
>JADFHH010000353.1 GCA_022567275.1 Pseudomonadota bacterium
TCGAAGACATTTCCGGAGTTCAGAAGACACGGGGTTTTGAAGCCACCGGTTTTCTGACCACTGAGAAGTGGGAAGAACCGGAGATTGAGGAATCCCTCAACCGCAAGAGATTCGATAAGGTCCAACAGCTGATGTTTTACCTTGCCAGCCAAAACCAGGGCAAGAGAGTCAAGGACCTACGTTAGCTCCTTTCCATGCTAGGGATCGGGATCGTTGATCTTTATGACGACGTGCTGCTTCCCGTCATCGAGAGCAGCGAACAGGCATTGGAAAAAGGTGAGCTGACCCTGGCCCATAAAAAGCTGGTCAAGAACAATCTGGATGAGGCCATGGCTCTTCTCTTTCCTCAGCTGATTCGTCGCAGGCAGAGTGGAAAGACAGGGTTGTGTGCGGCACCGGATTGTTCCTCCAGATCGGCCAGCTCTTTTTCCAGCGCCTCGAGTCGCGATTTCGAGGCCGAATCGTCTTCCTTCTTCAGCGCCTCGCGTTCGATCTTGAGTTGGATGATGCGCCGGTCCAGCTCATCGAGTTGTTCGGGTTTCGAGTCCACCTGCATGCGCAGACGGCTTGCCGCCTCGTCCATCAGATCGATGGCCTTGTCGGGCAAAAAACGGTCGGTGATGTAACGGTTGGACAGCGTGGCCGCGCTCACCAGTGCATTGTCGGTGATGCGCACGCCGTGATGCAGCTCATATTTCTCTTTCAGGCCGCGCAAGATCGAGACCGTGTCTTCCACCCCCGGCTCGTCGATGAATACCGGCTGGAAGCGCCGCGCCAGCGCCGCGTCCTTCTCGACATGTTTTCGGTATTCATCGAGCGTCGTCGCGCCCACGCAGTGAAGCTCGCCGCGCGCCAGCGCCGGTTTCAGCAGATTGGAGGCATCCATCGACCCTTCAGCCGCGCCGGCGCCGACAATGGTGTGCATCTCGTCGATGAACAGGATGACGCCGCCGTCCTCCGAGCCGATTTCCGAGAGCACCGCCTTGAGCCGTTCCTCGAACTCACCGCGATATTTGGCCCCGGCGATCAGCGCGCCCATATCGAGGGAGAGCAATTTCTTGTCGCGCAGGCTTTCAGGAACATCGCCATTGACGATGCGTAACGCCAGGCCTTCGGCGATCGCCGTCTTGCCGACGCCGGGCTCGCCGATAAGCACCGGATTGTTTTTTGTCCGGCGCGAGAGCACCTGGATGGCGCGGCGGATTTCTTCATCGCGGCCGATGACCGGATCGAGCTTGCCGTCGCGCGCGGCATCCGTCAGATCGCGGGTATAGCGCTTGAGCGCGTCATAGCCCTGCTCGGCCGTGGCGCTATCAGCAGTACGCCCCTTGCGCAGATCGTTGATGGCGTCGTTGAGGCTGTTCGGCGTGACCCCGGAAGCGCGAAGAATCTTCGCCGCCTGTCCATCCTTCTCGACCGCCAGCGCAAGCAGCAGCCTCTCGGCGGTGACGAAACTGTCGCCGCCCTTGTCAGCCGCTTTTTGTGCCGTTTCAAAGACGCGGGCGATTTCGGGCGTCAGATAAAGCTGTCCCGCGCCGCCGCCTGAAACTTTTGCCAATTTGGCGAGTGCCGCTTGCGTGTCCTGCAACGCCCGGCCCGGCTCGCCACCCGCGCGCGAAATCAATCCCGCCGCCAGCCCGTCCTTGTCGTCCAGCAGAACTTTCAGCAGATGTTCGGGTGTGAATTTCTGATGTCCCTCGCGCAATGCGAGGCCTTGCGCCGCATGAACGAAGCCGCGGGCACGCTCGGTATAGTTTTCGAATTCCATTTTCAACCCCTGTCTGGCACGCGATCACCGCCTGAATTGCAGCACGGCCGCCGCGCCCGTTTTTTCCGGGCTGTGCCGCTGGTTGCCAACAGCACGCAAACTTATCAAACTTCGGCTCGCTAACAAGCCTTCCGGAACCCGAAGTCGT
Organism: Pseudomonadota bacterium; assembly: GCA_022567275.1. GTDB lineage: Bacteria > Pseudomonadota > Alphaproteobacteria > Rhizobiales > Methyloligellaceae > UBA2767. The sequence continues at coordinate 1,917 of JADFHH010000353.1, forward strand.
GGCGTTCCACCCTTGTATATAGGGTTGCGGCAGTGCAACAAAAAGGGGCATAACCTCAAAATGACCGGCTCTGACAATGCAACCATTTCAGCACTTTACCGTTATCCGGTGAAGGGGCTGGGGCCGCAACAACTCGGCCAGACCATGCTTGAGCCAGGTGAAACCATGGCTTTCGACAGGGCGTGGGCGATTGAAAATGGCCGCGGGCGGTTTGATCCGGCAAACCCGCAATATCTGCCAAAGATCAACTTCCTCATGCTGATGCGCAATGAACGTCTGGCCGCGCTGGGCATCGAATTCGACGAGAGCGACAGCACGCTCACCCTGTTCAGACACGGGCGGCAGGTGGTCAAGGGCGCGCTTGATGAGCCACTCGGCCGCCAGCTGATAGAGCAATTCATGGCCGGCTATATGGAGCATGATTTGCGCGGCGCGCCGCATATTGTGAGCGCGCCGGGTCACAGCTTTGGCGACGTCGCCAAATGCTTGCACATCGTCAATCTGGCGAGCGTGCGCGAGCTTGAACGCAGCCTTGGGAAGCCGGTCGATCCGTTGCGCTTTCGCGCCAACATCTACATCGAGACGGAGCGTCCCTGGGTCGAATTTGACTGGGTCGACCGCGAGATCAGCGCCGGGGAAGCGCGCCTGAGTGTGTTTACCCGCACCGGCCGCTGCGCCGCGACCAATGTCGACCCGCGAACAGGGGCGCGCGATTTGGCGATCCCGGCCACGCTGATGCGCCACTACGGGCATCAGGATTTCGGCATCTATGCCTCGGTTGTGCGTGGCGGTAAAATCGCGCCCGGAGATGGGGTCCAAGGGCGATAATCAGGTAACGGCCTCGTCCGGCGTCTCATCGGGTTCGCTGCTGTCGGGTGCATCTTCCGGCTTGGATTTGGCTTCGTTCTTGACCTTGCCCGCGCCGTCCGCGCTATTGCCGCTGTCCGCGGAACTCTCCGCGGGCCTGTGTGCCGCGGCATCCTCACGCGATGAG
>JADFHH010000354.1 GCA_022567275.1 Pseudomonadota bacterium
GGCTGGTTTTATGCCAAAGGCCTAGGCGTGCCGCAGGACTATAAGCAAGCCGTGAAGTGGTATCGCAAGGCCACTGAACAGGGTTTCGATGGAGCCCAATTCAAACTCGGAACGATGTACCTCAGGGGCCACGGCGTGCCGCAGGGCTACGTGATGGCACACAAGTGGTTTAATCTGGCTGCCGCAAAAAGAAATGTAGTAGCAAGTTTAGCAAGAGAAGGAAGGGACGCAATTGCTAAGAAGATGACCCCCGCCCAGATAGCCGAAGCGCAGCGACTAGCGCGGGAGTGGAAGCCGAAGAAATAGCTGAGACGAAATTGCACCGCATACAGGGGCTGGCATTGCGCTGGCCCCTTTTTATTTCAGCTGGTGAAGGGGTGCGGGCGCTCACCGTTCCCAGTAGGTTGGAGGCAAAATACAGGAGTGCCCGCTCAAGTTGTGCTTATGAGTTGACAGCTTGTTTGAGCGCTTTACCGGCCTTAAACTTGGGCACCCGCGAGGCCGGAATCTGGATGGGTTCGCCGGTGCGCGGGTTGCGGCCGGTAGATGCCTTGCGGAAGGCAACTTGAAAGTTTCCAAAGCCTACAATCCTGACGGCGTCGCCGTCTTGCAGGGCAGATTCGATGCATCTAAAGGTGGCATCGACAACTTGGCCTGCGGAATCTTTCGTAATCTGCGCGTTCTGCGCTACGACTGAGACCAGCTCTTTCTTGTTCACGGGCTTGTCCTTTCGATTGGTGTTTCAAACAAGTCGCTAATCGCACTAGTTTACGCAAATGATCTCGACCCGAATCGCTAACGACTCGCAATATAATACCCTAATAAAGCCCTGAAAACTGGCAAAAATCTGATTTTTTACACTCTGGCCAGAATGGTGTCCGCGCGGGATCGCCGCCATGCGAACGCAGGATTTGGTCAGCAGTGACTATTTCATGGGCCGCCCGATTTCAGTATCGCGCGCCAACCGGTCAGAAATTTTCTTTTCAGCGGAACCGGAATCGATAGCGAGAGACCATAACAACCACGGCCTCCCTTCGGATTCATTGGGGGTATAATTTAGGCGATGTTGTATTAAGCGTACCCACTACCGGATGTCCGGCCTTTTCAATGCGTCTAGCATGATATGAATGTGACCTGACCGCTGTTGGCAGGGCTGCCTTTCGGGGTCTCCCGTCAGCGCCTCATCGCCATCACGGCGGATCATCCATCCGTTCTTTGTGCCACAAGGGTTTTTAGTATTGGCAAACAATACGGCCTGTCCATCCGTCCAGTATTCCGGCATGCAAATCTGCATATCCAGTATGGAGCGTTTTGTAACTACTGCTCGCATAGGGCCTTTTCGTGTTATTCCGAGCTTGACTTATAGGCGCTCTTTTTCTCTTTCAAGCGCTTCGGCTTCTTTGCCGACACTATGTTGCTGAACATCAATAGGGTAGCGCGACACAACAGGGGACGAAAGCATATCACTCAGCTTATCCCCAGTTTCACTCAGCTTATCCCCGTTTTTATCCACAGGCATGGCCTATCGCTCACCAGCCCTTGATGTTGACGTAACACGGACGCCAAAGAGATACTCCCCGGCATACCGTGCACAACAAGAGAACAGCCATGACACGGCAGGCCGGTATCGTGGCGCAGGCGTTGCTGGTCGTTTGCCTGCTGGCGGCGGGCGATGCGCTGGGGCAGAGCTGCCCAGCCTTGGATGAAAATGAAAAGGCCGCGTTGGCCGCAGAGCATTTGTTCGGCGGGCCGCCTTCGCCGGGGGCCATCCTGATCCGCCGTGGCTATGTCACAGAGTACGATGCCACGCGACGTGTGCCGCGCTGGGCGGCGTGGCATGCCGCGCCCGAATATCTCATGCCGCCCAAACGTAAAGGGCGCTGGGCGCGGTTCCGCACCGACCCGGATGTTGCGAACCCAGTCAGGAAATCCCATTACAACGGGCTGTTCGCTGCGTTCGATCTGGCGCGCGGCCATATCGTGCCGTATTTCATCGCGGGCGGGGATCGCGACGGCGACGGGCAAGACGCCGAAATTGAAACGGCGGACAATCTTCCAGTCGAGGATATTGATGACGCCTGCACCGTGTTCGAGGTCAATTACATGTCGAACATCGCGCCGCAGCTTCATGGCACTTTCAACGGTGCGGGCGGGCTGTGGTACGCGCTGGAAACGAAAGTCCGCAAGGATATCGTCGGAGCCGGGCGACCTATCCACATCATCGCCGGTTCGGTATTCGGCGATGCGCCGGTCCGCAAGGTCGGGCCGAACAAGGACATTCATGTCCCGCACATGTTCTACAAAATCCTGATCGGAGAGGCAGGCGCGGTGGCGTTTCTGTTCACGCACGAAGCGCGTATCGGGCCGAAGGGGTGCGCGCCCGATGCCGCTCTGGAAAGCTGCATCGTCACCGTCGGGGATATAGAGGCCGTGACGGGCCTCGATTTTTTCGCCGATCTTGGCGATGAGGCGGAGGCCCTGATCGAAGACACGGACGGCAGGGCCGTGTGGCAAACTCTACTGGGGCAATGAGGTGGGCGGTGGGGCTGGTGATCTGGACGGGGAGATTGCTCGGCGCGTCTAGCCATGTAGGTATATTAGCTTGCTGGCGTAGGACTGTCCCGTTTTCAGTTGTTGGTGACGGTTTTGCCATAGCGCAGCGGGCATTGGAAAACCTACGCCCGCGAAAAGCGAGTGTCCCGTTTACGGTTCTTTTCGGGACAGTTCGCCGTACCCACATACTACCACGGAAGGCGGAGAGAAGCCCATTTCAGCCGCTCTTGAGGGGATAGCTGCCGTCGAAGTCCGATGGTCTGATAGGCAGAATTTTACCCTGAACGGACATTAGTGGCATCTGATCTAAATACAACGCCGATCCCTCTTGTTCGCCATGGGTTGGGCTGACGCT
>JADFHH010000355.1 GCA_022567275.1 Pseudomonadota bacterium
CGCCATCACGGGAGCCCGCTGGTCCGGGCCGCGGTTCTTTGGGCTGGAATCGGGCCAGGCCCGATGAAACGCCTGCGCTGCGCCATCTACACCCGCAAGTCCTCGGAGGAGGGCCTGGAGCAGGACTTCAACTCGCTCGACGCCCAGCGCGAGGCCTGCGAGGCCTACATCAAGAGCCAGGCCGGCGAGGGCTGGCGATTGATCAAGACCCGCTACGACGATGGCGGGGTCTCGGGCGGCACCCTGGATCGCCCCGGTCTGCAAGCGCTGCTGACCGACATCGAAGTCGGCGACAACGCCCTTGTCTTTCGCCAGATCGAAGGCGGCTTGCGCGATAGCGGGAAGTGTGCGGCGCGAGGTCGAGATCAGCCAGCGCGTGCCCCATGCGCGGTTGACCTCGCGGGCGAAGGCGAACAGCTCATGCCATTCCTCGCTGGTATATTTGAACTCGCCTGAATCCCCGCCGATCAGCAGGCCGGCAAGCTTTGGCGGATGTCCCGCACTGAAGACGCACGCATCTTGCCCGCGGCCAGGAATGTCAGGGTCCATCGCGCTGGGTTTGAGCGTCACCAGATGGCGCGGCAATTTCGCATGGCGCTGAAAGGAACTCACCACCAGTGAGAAATTTTCCAACCCCACCCGCCGCAGCGAACCAATGAAGATGTTTTCCGCGCCGAGCAATTTCTTCGCCGCCAGATTAGCGGGCAATGTCTCCCCGCCCGCCGACACCACCAGATCGGCAGGGGTCAATTGAGCGGCATCCAACCCATAGCCAATCCTGAGAAGTTGATCCGGCGCGCACCAGTGCGCCGTGGCGAGCATGCGCAAATAGCGCACGGGCACCAGAGGGAAGCGTTTGATGAGCAGGGTTTGTGTCTCGACCTCACGCAACCGCGCCAGCGCGGCAATGACGCCCTCGCTCAGATGAAAGTGGCCGGGGCGTCCATCCGAAAGGTAAAGAATACGAAGCGCGCGACCGGTCATGGAATGATCCTGTTTGCTGCCGCTTCTCTGCGGAAAATATAGAGCCCCGTCCCGGTAATGACGGCCGCGCCCACAATCGTCCAGAATGGCGGATAAACACCCCAGATTGCCAGATCAACGGCGATGCCCCAGACAATCGCGGTATAGTTGAAGGGCATGACGAGGGAGGCTTCGCCGATTTTCAGCGCCTGCGCCATCAACAATTGGGCCAGCACGCTAAGGATGCCGGCGGCAATAATGAACAGCCACATTTCACCAGAAGGCGTAAGCCACACCCAGGGCTGGACAAACCCCAGAACAATGATGCCAAGCACCATATAATAGAATGTGATTATTGCCGGGCTGTCCGTTGCCCCGAGACGCCGCACGCTCAGCAGCGCTATCGCCCACAAACCCGTTCCCGCCACAGCAATCAGCGCCGTAGCGTTCAGCTGTCCAACCGGGCCAATCGCCAGCACGACGCCGAAGAAACCGATTGCTACCGCGCTCCAGCGCCGCAAACCTACTTTTTCACCGAGAAACAGGACCGCGAGCGCCGTCACGAACAGTGGCACGGCCTGTGAAATTACCGTGACCTCCGCAATCGACAGTCTTTGAACGGCGTAGAAAAAACAGCATACGCCGGCAACGCCCGCCCCCGACCGGATCAGATGCAGTCCTGGTTTCCGGGTGCGCAAGCCCGCCAGTACGCCATCTTTCATGACTAACGGGACAAGCACGAATGTCGCGACCAGGTTCCTGAGAAAAACAAGCTGAAAGGCGCTATATTCCGGGCCTATCAATTTTATGAAAACACTCATCGCAACCAGCATCGCAACCGCGATAATCATGAAGATGATTGCTATCTCGGGTCTGTCGGTTTGCCGCCGGGACATGAAAATTTGATGTGACTTTCCGCTGTTGCGTTTAGGGGGGAGAGAGTGCGTGGCGGAGCTGGAGCTCAGTCGCGCCGGGCGTGACCGGTCGCACTCAATTTACTCAGCTCCTTGTGCCTGCCCACCAGCCTTCTTGCGTAATAAATCGCATTCTCCTTCAATCGTAACAGGCCAAAGCGCCATGTCTGCCCGCTCGAGCGCGGCCATGTCCGGAAGGCCGCGCGCGAGCGCCGCGCCGTACGGACCGGCTCCAGGTGAGAAAAATGTTCCGAGAGTTTTTCCCGCCACCAGGCATGCGGGTGCAGGGTGACATGGGCGTTGCGGCCGTCCGGCAAGATGTGCTGGGCCGGGCGGGTGTCTATGACGATGATGGCGTCACGGCATATGCCCGCCATCTGAGCAAGCGTCGCATCAATGTCCTGCTCCTCGATATGCTCAAGGACGTCGATACTGACAAGCAGTTCAACCTTCTTCGCGGGCAGTTCACTATAGCCGGGAATGGCGGGATCGTAGCGATGCAACTCCGCATTATAGTCCAGATTCAGATGATCCAGAAACACGCTTTGTCCGCAGCCATAATCCAGAATCGAGGCCGGGCGCAGCAGCATGATCTCGGGGCGCAGAAAACGCAGATTTTTGACCGACGTGTTCCCGTAAATCCGCGCGCCATGAGTCGTGCGGTAATGCGCAATGAGATCGATATCGCCCGCCATGAATTTACCTCCTGGCCATGGTGCAACGGGCCGCGCCCGTCCGCCGCGTTGCGAATGAAAGGGCGGACCGGCGAGCGAAGCGTTGCCTATGGTGGGCCCGGCAGGGCCACCACAAACAAATAAAGTCAAAGGGTTAGCCCAAACTGGGACACGGGAAATACCCATTGTTTCCCAATGCAGTTCAAAGTCAAGTGTCCCAGTTTTTGTCTATCCACCTGGCAGAAAACGAACCGCCACGCGAGGGGAGAGAAGGCGCGGCGGATCAAATACAATAAAAAGGTCAACAACGCTTACCCATACACTCCCCCGACGCCACTGGCAACATCGGA
>JADFHH010000356.1 GCA_022567275.1 Pseudomonadota bacterium
CATCCCGCTCTAGCCTGTACGCACGCGATATGATAGTTGACTATAACATCGCTGCCGATATCCGCTGGCTATATAACTTAAACGCCCTGTCATTAAGATTTACCTCCATGGAGGGGGCTCCAAAGAGGTAATTGCTCACCCCCCGGCTCAAACCACCGCGATGACGGACCGGCCTTTGAGGCATGCGCGGATGGCGTCGAGGGCGTGAAGTCCGTTTAGGGCGCCGGTGGCGATGACGGAGCAGATGTCGGCATAGACTTGCGCGCCCCACACCGAGCGGAAGCCGTTGGTCACCTTGCGGAAGATCACGGACGGGCGCAACAGGCGCTCCGATACGTTGTTGGTCGCCGGCACGTCGCGACGAGTGACGAACACGAACAACTTGTCCCTGGCCCTCTCCATGCCGTTCCTGAGCTTGCGGCCCGCCACGGTATCGGGCTGGCGCGCGAGCAGCCGGTCGAGGCGCCTTTTCAGATCGCGGCTGTAGGCCGCAAGCGTGGAATCGGCCAGCTTTTCCCGTCGCCGGGCGATGGCGAGCGCCCGCTTCAGGAGGAATTTGAAGCCCGGCGCGAAGACCTCGTCGCCGGCGTCGATGGCATATTGAACATCGCGCAAAATATGCGCCAGACACACCTGATGGGCCTCGGCGTGCCCCATCTGGGCGGCGTAGCGGTCGCTGACCCACACTTGCGGCCTGGCGCCGCGCAAGAAATCGGCGACGACGGCCTTGGCGCGCGTGGCGGCGATGCGATGAGACACCGCCTTGTCCGACGAAAACACCCATTGCCAGCAGGTAGTGCCCATAACCCTGGCCGTGGTTTCGTCCGCGGCGATCACCTTTGAGACCCGCACTTCGGCCTCGATACGCTCGCCCTCGGCGGCAAAGGGCGTGGCCGCCCGCTCCAGCATATTGGAGAGCGCGCCTTCGGAGATATCGAGCCCGAACAGAGCCTTCATGATCTCGACAAGCCGATTGTAGCTGACCATGTGCCGGGCGTGCAGATAGGTGACGATGGCGGCGATATTCGGCCCGAACGGACTGCCGGGCGCCATGTCGGCGGGAGCCTTGGCCTTGAACGGCGCGTCGCAGCACGGGCATCTGCCCTTGTGCAGGTTCACGCGGGTCGTCTCCGCCTCGATCGGCGGGATGTCGATATGATCATAGGCGTGCACGCCGCTATGGTCTTCGGGCGTCAGTTCGCGGCTGCATTCGTCGCATTTATCGGCGTAGATATCACGGGTGCGATCGGGATTCCCGGCCAGCTTGCGGGCCGCGCCGAGGTGTCCCTTGCGCCGCTTCTTGCTGGGCTTTTCCGGTCGGTTTTCCTTCTGGCCCCGGGAAGGCGGCAGCGAGGAGTTGTCCGGGGTCTTGGGCGGCACATCGAGCCGCGCTTCGAGTTCGGCGACACGCGCCTGCAAAGCGGCGATCTGATCGGCCATGGTCAGGACGAGGCCGATCAGTTCTTTTTTGCCAAGCGAATCAAGCGCCTCGGGAGTCATCCCGAGTTTGAATCAGCCCCTCGAGGCGTTGTCAATGCCTCGGTTGCACATTCGCATAGCCGACAGCGCGAAAAGGGGTGAGCAGTTACGCTCATGCATCCCACGCAAGTAAACGGCAAGTCAGCGCCGCGCGCTGTAAAGTTCATATACAAGATTTCGACTAAGCGAGTCCCTCGTCAAAAACCGCATATATTGCAAGGCTTCTTTAACCATAACCTTTTATGACTGGAGAGGAACTGGTTTGAGATGTCCTGCGTGAAGATCGGTCACAGGAGGCAACCGGAGACGAGAAGAGATGCAAGTCAACAAAAGAAACCCGAACGGCCAAATTGCAACAGATTCAGCTTGCGAAAACAGATTTACATCGTATTTTCAAGAATATTTTCAATGGCTTGACAAGGAGTGTCCTGATGGACAGCAGGCACGCCAGCTCACCGTCATTGCCCGCTCGCCGTGCTCTCCGGTCATCCTGACCCTGCAATTGCTGATGCAAGAGTTGCGTTCGCGCCAAATCAGGGTGCGGGTCGTATTTAGCGATATAGAGCCCGAGCACGCCCTGCATTCCGCCTGGAATGTCATCGCCGAATTGTCTCAAGGGTGTGAGAATGGCGAGCTTATCCGCTGGAACTCCTCGCACTCCGTGCTGGAAGCCCATGAGCAAATGGTGCTGGGTGAGCGCATGTGCTGGACCGGAGACGCCATGCGCCGCGAACCTGGCAAACGCGATGCGTTCGATATGTTCGTAACCGGCAACCCGCAAATCTGCCGCCTGGGCGTGCATTCCTTTTCCGCCATGTGGCGGCTCGCCCAGCCGGTGCCGAAATGGCTGTTGCGGGAAGCTGAGGATACCCGGTCCAACGCAACCTTCGCCGCTCCCGACCCGCGCGCCTTCGCCACCCTGTCATTCTTCCGCCAGTTCGAAAAATCCGGCAATCTTCGCCACTAGCTGTGGCATAATCCGTTCATATTGAATCATGCTCCCGGAGCAGCCGGAATGGATGCCGATGTCACCAATCTCGCCGGGCTAACCGCGGGCGGCGCCGCGCGGGCGATCGCCAGGGGTGAGATCACCTCCGTGATGCTCGTCGAGGCGTGTCTGGCACGCATTGCCGCGCGTGACGATGCGGTGCAGGCGTGGGAACATCTCGACCCGGATTTTGCCCTTGAACAGGCGCGCGCGGCGGATGAGTTGCGCGGGGAAGACCTTTCGGCTCGTCCCCTGCATGGGGTACCGGTCGGCATCAAGGACATTATCGATACGCGCGACTTTCCAACCGAGAACGGCACGCCTGCTCATGCCGGACGCCAGCCCGGCGAGGATGCCGCGCTGGTCACCGCCCTGCAGGACGGTACGCCGGGCATCGCCGTCGTGCCGAGCGCCCAGTCCGGCGTGACCGT
>JADFHH010000019.1 GCA_022567275.1 Pseudomonadota bacterium
TCGACAATGTCGTCATAGGTTCTGCGCTCGGCTAATGAGAGTTGAGATGTCGCGCGCGGCGGATTTAGCGACTTTATCAAGCCATCGATACCCTGGAATTTGGTTTTCAGGGATTGCCGATCAGGATTGTTCGTGATTTCTTCTTCTATCGTATTCCTGAAACGTTCCAGAAACGCAACGCGTTTGGCGGTTGCAATATCCAGTTTCGGCTCCAGCAAAGCCACCTTCAGAGCCGTATATTCCGCGAGTTTCGCATCGGCCTCCACGTCAACGATTGGCTTGCCGATGATTCGATTGGCTTCATCGAGCATTTCAAGCCGGTCATCGAGTTCGTCCGCCCGGACGGTTCCCTTGCTGGCCTTTGCTTCGATGATCTGGATTTTTTCTTTAAGCTTGCTAAGTTTTTGTAAGTCGCTTGGCGTCAGCTCAAGCTTGTAGCCGCGCAGGCGATTGATCTCGCGCTTGTGGGCGCCAATTATGGTTTTGGCTGACTGTTGATCGGGGGTGGCCGATGCCGATTGTCCAGCGGAGAAAAGCGTTTCCGCCGATGCCGAGCCAAACAACGCCGATGCTATGGAGGAAATATCTATAGCCAAAATCACGCTCTACTGCTGCGGTATGTGCTTGTATTTCATCATCCCCCGGAATGGTTACCGGAGCTATAATACCAGGGGCGTTGGAGTTTGACGCATCGCATTATCCGCTGCCGTCACCCCGGCGGAAGCCGGGGTCCAGAAAACAACCCCTGCGGCGTTATTATACGGTAGCAACTGGATACCGGCGTTCGCCGGTATGACGAAGGGTGGATATCGATCAATCCCAACCGCCGCTGGTATAACTAGCAGACTCTGACGGTGCGCCACGCCCACTTGGTGTGCTTGTGGCCTTTGTGCCAGTAGCTGACGCGCACGCGGCGCTTCTCCCAGCAGGAATATCCGCGATAGCCGCCATAATAGCCGCCGTAATGGCCGCCGTAATAGCTGCCGTAATAGCCGCTGCCGAAGCCAAAGCTCACGCTGATACCGGCATTGGCGTCGGGGGTGCTGAGGGTGGTGGCGCCGGCGGTGATGGCGAGCGCGGCGGCGGCAGTCATAAGGGTTTTCTTCAACATGGGAATGCTCCTTGGTTCAAAGTCCTGTCCGTTTGACGCTCCTTGGCGCTGATCTGGAAATGGGCATGGCTTATCCGATCCAAAGTGACGCACATCACACTTTTTACGGTTTTGAGCCGTGTTCCATAAATTTCCTGGTTTTTTTGTTGTTTAAAGTGGGTCGAACTTCGCCCGCCGACTTGGTATCCTGGGAGCTATGGCGTTCCCCATCGATTGAAGGAAGTGTGGCGCGTGGCGCTTATCGAACAATTGCCTCTGACCCTGGTCACCTGGGCCCTGATTTCATTGGTGGTCTGCGCCGGTACGGCGCTGCAGGTGGCGACGGGGGTCGGTCTCGGTTTGCTGGCCGGACCGGTTCTGATCCTCTCCCTGGAAAGCGAGACGGCGATCTTCGTCGCCATCATCCTGAATCTTCTGGTGTCCTTCGCGCTTCTGCCGCAGGAAAAGGGAGATATTTACTGGCCGCCCCTGCGCCTGTTCCTGACCGGTACGCTGGCCGGTGTTCCCCTGGGCTGGCTGGTACTGCAACAGCTCGATGCGGGCGTACTAAAACTCTTCACCGGCATCGTCGTGCTCACCGCCGCCATACAGTTGCTGCTGCTGCGCCGGGAGGCCGCTGCAGACGGCAGCAACACAGCGCATCTGCGCACCCTGGCGGGCGGTGGGTTCTCCGGTTTCATGAGCGGATGCCTGGCGATTCCCGGACCGGTCGCCATGTGGACGCTGTTGCAGCAAAATATTGCGCCAGCCCAGGTGCGCGCGACCTTGCGCGCCATCTTCGTGTTCTCGTACAGCGCCGCCTTCCTGGTACATATCGGACTTGGCGGCGCGACCGCGGCGGGCTGGAGCGCCGTGGCGGCTCTGGCGCCGGCGCTGGCGCTCGGGGTCGCCCTCGGCGTCCTCGTCAAGCGTAATGTCGCGGAAGCCGCGTTGCATGCCGCTCTCAGGCTATTACTCCTGGCCATGGGCGTGTCGCTATTGTTGAAAGGGATCCTGGATGTCACCAGCTGATACACAAGCGCAAGCCTTGCTGCGGAAGCTGGCAGCCTATCCCAAGGTCGATCTCTCCCAGGGCGTGACACCACTGGAGGGTTTGGAAAACCTCGGCCAGCGCCTTGGTATCGCCCTGTGGGCCAAGCGTGACGATTGCAACGGGCTGGCCATGGGTGGCAACAAGGTGCGCCAGCTGGAATATTATTTTGGCCGGGGTGCCGCCGATGGCGCCGACACGGTCCTCATCACCGGGGCGTTGCAGTCGAACTTCGTTCGCCTCACCGCGGCGGCGGCCCGGCGCCTGGGCTGGCTGCCCGTGGTCCAGCTGGAGGATCGCGTGCCGAAGGACGACATTTTCTATCGCAGCTCGGGCAACTTTCTGTTGAGCCAGTTGCTGGGCGCGCGCATCCACCATTTTCCCCAAGGCGAGAACGAGGCGGCGGCGGACCGGAACCTTGACGAGATCGCCGCGCGGCTGCGGGACGAAGGGCGGCGCCCTTACGTCATTCATCTGGGCCTCGAGCACCCGCCGGTCGGTGGCCTCGGTTATGTCGAGGCGGCGTGCGAAACCCGGCGGCAGTTGCAGGGTATGGGGCAAGAGCTCAGTCATGTGGTGATCCCCTCGGGCAGCGGCCTGACCCATGCGGGCTTTCTGGTCGGCGCGCGCGCCTTAGGCTGGCAGGTGCCGGTGCTGGGCGTCTGCGTGCGCCGTGAAGCCGTGCAGCAGCACAGCCGTGTGCTGCGCCGGGCGCGCGAGATCGTTGCGCTGCTGGGCATCGATCTGGAGATAGCCGAGAGCGACGTCATCGTCGACGACACCGTCCTGGCTCCCGGGTATGGCCTCATCAATGCGCCCACCCGGGCCGCGATTCGTCTGGCGGCCGAATGCGAGGGCCTGCTGCTTGACCCGGTCTACAGCGGTCGTTGCATGGCCGGATTGTTGCATTTCGTCGCCCAGGGCCGCATCCCCCCGGGCAGCGAGGTTCTGTTCGTGCACACCGGCGGCGCGCCGGCGATCTTCGCCTATCAGAGCGATCTGGGGGTGGATTCCGGCTTTGAAAAATCAAAGCAGTGACCGTAGCCGAACAGCGCCGCCGAACCGCCGGTATGGAGGAAGATGACGGTCCGGTCCTTGACAAATGCCCCCTCGCGGATGAGGCCGATCAGGCCCGCCATGGCTTTGCCCGAATAGACAGGATCGAGTAAAATACCCTCAAGGCGCGCCAGCATCTCGATGGCTTCAATGGTGCTGTCCGCGGGCAGTCCGTAACCCGGGCCGACATAGTCGCAGTTTGCGACCACATCCTCTTCGCGCACGATTCCGGAAAGCCCAAGCCGCCCGGCGGTCTCCCCGGCAAGTTTCAGAACGCTTTGTTGCTGGTGCTGGCGCGGCGCACGCACGCCTATTCCAACGACCGGAATGCCGGTGTTCAGTGCTCTCAGGCCGGTCACCAGTCCGGCTTGTGTTCCGGCGCTGCCCGTCGCGTGGACGATGCTATCGACACGCAAACCCAGATCATTGATCTGGTAGCTAAGTTCAAGCGCGCAATTGACATAGCCCAGTGCGCCGGTTGCGTTCGAGCCGCCACCCGGGATGGTGTAGACGGAGCGTCCATCGGCGCGGAATTTCCCGGCCGCTGTTTCCATCTCGGCGTTCATATCGATGCCGCCTGGATAATGCGCGATTGTCGCCCCGTGGAGCAGGTCGAGCAGGACGTTTCCGTTGTTTCGATATTGTTCGTTTTTCGACTCTGTGCGGTCTTCGAGGAGCACATGGCATTGCAATCCCATGCGCGCCGCGAAGGCCGCGGTTTGGCGGGCATGATTTGATTGAGTCGCGCCCTGCGTGATGACCATATCGGCGCCTTGTTCCGCCGCCTCGGCCATGAGGAATTCCAGCTTGCGCGCCTTGTTGCCGCCGGTCGAAAGACCGGTGCAATCGTCCCGCTTGATCCAGATTTCAGGTCCCCCGAGCTGCGCGGTGAGGCGGCGCAGCGGCTCAAGCGGCGTGGGCAGGTGGGCGACACGAATGCGCGGAAACCGGGATAGGTTCATGACTCTCTTCAATGCATATTTTACGCAAGACATAACGTTATATTATGGTAGAAGCCATTTCCAATGCCGATATAGGGCTATAACATGCAGAAAATGCATGGTATGGATTAGATATGAACTCTCGCCAACTCGACGATCTGCTTGCGCTACTGGATGCAAAAAGCCTGACTGAAGCAGCGGCTCACCGTCACGTTACACAACCCGCCTTTTCCAGACGGGTTCGTGCGATTGAGCAAACTCTCGGGTTTGAGATTATCGATCGCTCAAAGAGGCCCGGAGAGTTGAAGCCGTTCGTCACCGAACGCCATGGCGATATCCGCACACTGGCTTTGGCTCTGAGCCGATTGACCGAGGATCTTAAGTCCGCATCGTCATCCGATCGGCTGTTGACGATCTCGGCCGTGCACGCAATCTCCGTGTCCGAACTGCCACGCGCAATCAGAAAAATCGAGCAAACACTTCCCTTCACAACAGTACGGTTGCGGTCGGGAAATCTGGACGCGTGCTATGCGATGCTCATGACCGGCCAGGCCGCGATAATGATTTGCTATGAGACCGAGAGGCGCAAAACGCGGAGCGATGAAGAACTCGTCGAGCGTATTGTGCTGAAGCAGGAGCGCCTTGTTCCGGCAATTTCACAGGGTCGGGCGCAAGAGATCAGATCCAGACTGAGGCAAAATCGCGACGTGCCTCTGGTCACCTATCCACAGGATGCCTTTCTCGCCAAGGTCCTCGCGGATATGCCTTCTGATCATGGCGCGCGCTTTTCCCTGCGCGCAATATCCTCCCTGTCGCCCGCCATTCTTGAGATGGCGCTGTGCGGCCTTGGCGTGGGTTGGGTCACGGAATCGCAGGCCGCGCATTTGTTCGAAACCGGACAATTGTCATTGCTTGCGGACATCCTGCCCAGTGCGGAAATGCAAATGGTAATGCTGCGCGCCCGGAGCAGCCGGTCCCCCTTCCTTGAGGCGGGTTGGGAGGTGTTAAAAACATCGCTTGGAAGTTAATGGCTATCTCGTTTTGTCCTGCCCGCGGCGCGGCGTTAGGCGGAGACCGGTGCTTTTTCCAGGCTGCTTTGTGCATCACTGCGTATCCGCGCGACCATTGCGACGAATCCGTTGGAGCGCTGCGGCGTCAGATGTTCACTCAAACCGAGATCCCTGAACACCACATGGGCATCGGTCGTTAGTATTTCGGAGGCGGGCTTGCCCGAATAAATCGCAAACAGGATGGCGATGAGTCCGCGCACGATATGCGCGTCGCTGTCGCCGGTAAAACTCAGCCGGGGGCCATCACCTGCGCCATTGGGTTGCGTCCTGGTGGCGAGCCACACCTGACTGACGCAGCCCTGGACCTTGTTTTCGCCGGTCCGGTCAGCTTCGCTCAAAGTTTCCAGGGTCCGCCCCAGCTCAATAATATAGCGGTAACGGTCCTCCCACTCGTCGAGGAATTCGAAGTCAGACATTATGTCTTCAAGTTTCATGGCATCGCTGCTTTCACGATCAAGCATATCACTACCCGATCCGGAATATTCTGAAAACCTTAGCTGATCCGGATGTACGATACCATGGGAAGTGCCAGTGAAAGCTGCAAAAATGAAAAGGCACGCACCTCGGACGGGGAAAGGGCAGGGGGATTCCGTCCGTGGTGCGTGCCAGGCTGGCTATGGCTGCCAGTAAACCGGTTCTGTAAGACGCGCGCTCTCTAGTGTTTGGAGTGCGGCAATCTAACCCTTTTCGCTGCGACTTGGCCGTTGCGGGCCACGCGCGCCCCAATCAAATTCTTCGCCGGCGGGCTGCAGCTGCAAGGGCCGCGCCCGCCGATGCTCAACTAAACTCCAGGCCCATTCGAAGGTACGGACCATGATGGCCGCATATCATCCGCGGTGAGCGTGTTCTGCGAGTCTCTACGCAAGAAGGCCGGACGGCGTACCGATGCATTAATATATGCACTGTCACCAGTCTTCTTCTGGAAGAAATCCATCACCATCTTCGCGCCGAACTCTGCTTTCGCGCTGAATGTCCGGGCCGCTTTCTTCGAAGACTCGCAGACATCAGGGTTGCGGGAGCAGAAGCTGCTCAAATCTTTTATTGCGGCTTGCGCGTTGCCATACACAACGCGCTGGTCCTGCTCGTTAGTCGGCAGAAGCAGAATAAGAAGGCTTAGCCAAAAGGCCGTTCTAATTATAAACATCGGTTTGCCCTTTCCAAAAACAAATTCGAAGTTGTTGAACGATGATTTGACCATAGCAATAGCAAAATAATAAACATGTAATACCATATTTAATACTTTATAATAAGTTTATATAACTTGTATTCTATTTTAGAATAAATTTTATTATTTTGTATTTTAATCAAGTATGAGTTCAATTTTATTCAAGTCATCCGCCAATTAGTCTAAAATTTTAGGCAAGCCGTCGTTCAGGAGCAAGTTGGAAAAATCGCGAAGATCTGCGTTTTTCTGTCCTGTCTGCGGTGGATGAAAGCGAGGTCACAGATTCGGTGTTCGCGTTAGTTGCCGGCCAGCCCGGGCTCCAGCAGCCTCTTTAATGCGGCCGAAAAGTTCTGGGCTGGCCAGAACTTGCACGGCCCGTCTGGTAGGCGTGCGTTAACCATAGCGGGATAAACGGTGTTTTAAGAGCTGATTTTACTTCTGTCGAATAGAGGGACAAGTCCAGGCGCGGCCCTCTTCAGCTTTCCTTAAATGACCAGGAACATACTTTCCAGAGCAAGTTGAAAGGGCGGGGCTGCCGCGCGGCGCCGAGGGAAATTGACATCACTATACAATATCCGTGGCGTTAATGCCTATTGCCGCTCCCTGGTACATGATTCAGCAGCTAACAATGCGCTGACGGTCGCCCGGCATCAGTCATTTATTACCTCGCACTTGATTGGCGGTGTTCTCGCTCTGGCTGTTTTGCCGGTTTACATTGCGGTTATTGGGCAACCGACACTGCTCACCGGCGCTGCATTCGCCTGGCTGATGTCACCAATTTTGATTGCTGTTTTTCTCTCCAGGACCGGATATCTGGGGCTCGCCCACCTGATATCGGCAGTGAATCTCACTGGTTTGGTGACCTTCGCGGCCGCTATGACCGGCGGAGCCTCGTCATATCTGATTGCCTGGATGGTGGTTGTCCCACTGGAGGCAGCGCTTTCGGCGGACCGTCGCATAGTTCTTGCGGCCATCGGCATTGCCGGGATGGCTTTGCTTGGGCTGGCGGCATGCGAGTTGCTCAATATCCTTCCCCAGGCCCGGACATTCTCCCTGGAGGTGGCGATGCTCGCGCTTCTGGGTTCCATGTCGGCGCTGGTCTATGCGGGTGGTCTGGCACTTTCCGTGCAAGCCAATTACGACCGTTCCGCGCATGAAATCCGTCGTGGTGAGCAGCGTTACCGGCTGCTGGCGGAAAACGCGACGGACATGATTACCCGGCACAATGCCAAAGGGGAGGTGCTGTTCGCGTCGATTGCCGCGAAACAAATTATGGGAGAGGAGCCCCCGGCGCTTTTGGGAAACGGCTTGTTCGAGCGTATTCATGGGGCTGACCGGCCGGCCTATCTCAACGCGTTTCGCCACTGCCTGGACATCAATGCTCCGGTTTCCGTGGAATTTCGCGTCAAACAGGGCGAAGGCGGCTATTGCTGGGCGGAGATGAGGTGCCGGCCTGTATCGCGCGATGACGGCGCGGCCCCGGACGTCACCAGTGCTGGTGAAGAAATAGTGGCCGTCACCCGTGATATTGCCGCGCGCAAGGCGCAGGAAGACGAGATACTCAAGGCACGCGACCTCGCGGAGTCGGCGAACAAGGCCAAGACGCAGTTCCTGGCGAATATGAGCCATGAATTGCGCACGCCGCTCAATGCGATCATTGGCTTTGCCGATATCCTGAACCGTGAGCTCTATGGCCGGATCGGCGAAGAGCGGTACCGCGAATATGCGCATCTCATTCATGAGAGTGGCGAACATCTGCTGAGCGTGGTCAACGAAGTCCTCGATATGTCCAAGATCGAGGCCGGTAAGTTCGATATAGTTGCCGAACCTTTCGAGGTGAATGGTCTGGTGAAATCCTGTTGCGAGATTATGCGCCATCAGGGTGAGAAGAAAGCAATAGAGTTGCGTGTGGATATTGATGATCAGTTGCCCGAGCTTGTCGCCGACAAGCGGGCCTGCAAACAGATATTGCTCAACCTTCTGGCGAACGCCATTAAATTCACCAATGCGGGTGGGCGTGTGGAAGTGAGCACTGGCCGCGTGGGCGATCATATCGAAATTGCCGTCGCCGATAACGGTATTGGCATTGCCGAACAGGACATCCCCAAGCTGGGGAATCCGTTCGTTCAGGCGGAAAGTTCCTATGACCGCAGTTATGAAGGTGCGGGGCTTGGCCTGTCGGTCGTCAAGGGTCTGGTGCGGCTTCACGGTGGAACACTGGATATTGAAAGTGTGCTTGGGGAGGGTACGAAGGTAAGCATCCGGTTGCCGATTGAAGGTGTGGATCAGGCGGCAGCCGATGCAGCCGAAGAACTTTGTGATGAGGCCGTGCCGCCGCCAATAGCGCTTGTGGTTGGGGCATGAGGTTAACCACGCTTAGTTTTCGGGCGGATAGGCCCGCGCTGTTTAGCAATCGTTCACGTTAGCTTTTCATACTTGGATTTTATCCCTCTGCTTGAGAGGGTGTTGCGGTCGGGTATCGGGGTAGCGAAGGGGTCATGATAACCTTGCAAGCAAGGCTCTTATTTGTTGCGTTCGCCGGATTGACGGCGGCGATTAGTTATAATGCGACCTTCCTTCAAACCGGCTCGCGTCCCGCACCCATGGCGACCAAGACGTATGGTGCTGGTATGCCTCAGGCGAAACTGGACCGCAAAACACGCGTTACGACCAGGACACTGCCACAGGTTCATAAAAACGCAGCCCCTTCACCTCAATCGCAAACCATTACGGCAATACAGAAGAGGTTGACCGAAAGCGGCTATGAGCCTGGTCCGGTGGACGGCGTCATTGGCGATATGACCAGGGCCGCCATCATGGCCTATCAGCACGACCGCGGACTTTCTGTTACCGGAGAGGGATCGTCCGGGTTATTGAAGAACATGATACTGGGTGATTCGGTTGGTGAGACCTTGCAAACGGCTTCTCCTTCAGTCCCGGAAGAAACAAAGACGCTTGTTAAGGCGGTACAAAATGCCCTGACCAAACTTGGTTATCGACCGGGTCAGGTTGACGGTGTTTGGGGCGCTACGACGCGCAAGGCGATTGAGAAGTTTGAACTCGCCCGCAAGCTGGATGTCAAAGGGCGCATTTCCGGGCGGCTCATGAAGGAATTGGTTCAAGCCACTGGCGGCAGTCTTACAGCATCATAGTTTCCAAATTTATATACCTAAATCCCGGACCATCCATGCGCATAAAGGCTGAAATCTGGGCCAAGGCCTATATCCGCTACTGTTCAAGCAACGCCGTGCCTGCGGTTGTTACCCGCCGGGGTCAGGACGATGGCGGCGCCATCTTCATCAAGATCAACACACTGGACGGCAATGTCGTCCTCTATGGTCCGGCGCCCGCCGGCCTGGATGCCAGCAGTGACGGCCGGTTATGGGCGTTGTGTCTGGGAGAGGGAGCGGTCAACGAGGCCGACGCCGACAGCTATCTCCTGCGGCAGGCTGAATTCGATCCCGATATCTGGATAATTGAGGTCGAAGATCGTGAAGGACGCCACTTCCTTGGCGATTTCCTTACGGATAGCTAACGCACAAATTGTACCTGACTCAAACATCCATTAGCGTTTTCTTAACCATAAGCAGGCCCTAATTGAGCCAGCTTCGCTCGAGAAGCGGCGCGATGGTTCATCGCTATAAATGTGGGGAGATCTGTCTGTCACCCGCAAGTCTAGAGGGCAAGAGAATGGCCACAATCGTGGAATTTCGCCAACCCGAAACTGATAGGAGAGGTTCAGATGCCGCTCGGGCAACCGGGAAGTATCGCAAAGGACGCTCCGCCGAGATCATCATATTTCCCGGGGTAAGGATTGAGCGTCACGGGGAGTTGGCCGCAAGCAGGGCCGTTGCGAAACCGAGAAAACGCGCCAAACGGGCAGTTCGCAGGAAGCAATAACGGGCCGATTTCGTCTGAGTGAGTTGATGTAATGAGTCGAGTGGTTGGAATGCTGGTACATAATATACCCGGCGATCGCCTGAATGCCCGCGCCGCGTGGCGCAAAGGGGATGATTTTCCAACCCTTGCCAAAGAAATAGCCAAAGTCCTCATTATCTCCTTCATACTACCGCTGATCCTGAGCGCCTGCGCAATCAAAGGTGACTTCGACAGACTGCGTCCGACTATTATCGGCCGTACCGCGGACAAAGTTCTTCCCAAAGTAACCAAACTATTCAAACGCCGCGGCGGGGCAGGGGTTACTGATGACGAGATCGCAATGCGCGAAGCCGGGCATCGGCTCTCAAGCCCCCTGAACACCGCGCGGAACGGTGCGAGCGGCCCCAATGGGAACTCCGGATATGGCAGCTATGGCATCAGGCCCGTCTCCTATCGCAACAGTCATCCTCTATCGGCCATCGAGATTGAGTTAGAGATCGATCATCAAGCGCTGACGCAATTCGGGAACGCCTCTCGGCGGGTACTCATCACTGTCAGCAAGCGCATGCAGGCGGTAGATGAAAACGCCCCCAATCTGCGGGTTAAAGACAAGCGTTTTGCACGTAAACGCATGAGAAAGAATCTCGACTTTATCGAGTCCACGTTCAAGGATTTCGACGGGAGGCTGCGGGGCTTTCATTCTTTGATCAATGAAGTCCGCACCAACTCGCCGGATGTATTTACTATCGAGCTTGAAGGATCGCTCGATCGTTTGCGCGATCGCGCCGCATCTCTCAAATATGAGCTGACCCAATTTTTCGCAACGGCGAGTGCGCAAGGCGAATATCAGCCGCCGCGATAGGTCCGAATCTTGGAAGTCCTCGAAGTCCTCGGCCTGCTCCTCGAACAAATACAACCCGTCAATCAAGTTATCCTTCGCCTTGGCGAAAAGGCCCATTTTCTGCCGGGCCAATCCCAATTCCAGATGCGCCAGGATTTCCTCTTCGGGCGAAAGACCCGGCTCGATGATCGCCGATTGCAGAGCCTGAGCGGCCTTGTCCGGCTCGCCGTCCCGCGTGCGGGAAAGCCCC
>JADFHH010000020.1 GCA_022567275.1 Pseudomonadota bacterium
AGCGTTCCACCACGCCCAGCATGTCGTCTTCGCCAAAAGCGTGTTCGAGTTCGGCGAGCGCGCCGAGCGTCAGGCAGAGCCGGTAATGCTTGCCGTCAAGCTCGGCTTCGATCTCGCCGCGATGTGCGTTGGTCATGGCTTGTCCTTGCCCTCGCGCTTTAAGCCGCGGTGAAGGTGAGCGCGCCGGCGGATTCGAGCGCCAGCTCATAGCTCACCTCGCCGTCATGGTTGCCGGCGAACTCCAGCGCCGTCACCTGCATCGCGCCCTGGACCGTGCCGAAATCGGGCACGATCACCTGCCAGTCGCGGATGGTGCCGTTGAAAAACAGGCCGCGCACGGTCTCGTCCGACGCCGCATCCTTGAAAATGCCGCTGCCCGCCACCCGCGCCGATTTGATGCCGCCGCCGGTGAGCAGCTCGCGCCACTGCCCGGCGGACTCAGCGTCGGTGACGTCGATGGTCTCGGCATTGAAGGCGAGATTTCGCGTTCGCAGTCCGGCAACCGTCGTGAAAGTACCAAGTCCATCGCTGTCGACCTTCAACAGAAGGTCCTTGCCCTTTTGAGCAGCCATTCAAATGTCTCCTTGGATGTCGGGGTGGTTAGCACCGCGCGGGGCGCGGTAGGATGATGTGCGGGCAACAAAAAAGCGCCCCGGAAGTGGGGCGCTTGGGGGTGTTCATTGAGTTTGGGACTGACGGTCCCGCTGGGCCTTCACCTAAGCCGCGATAGGCTCCGTAACCGCCCGGTACCGCACTATCCCGTGATAGGTCTCCCCGTCCGGGTCCTGGCGGGCTTCGGAGAATTCGTGGCGCAGATTGACCAGGGTGTGGTCGGAGACGGTGACGGGCGCGTCGTGCAGGACGTTGCGGATCGCCTCGATAATCTCATGGGTTTGTTTTTTGCCGCCGGCGCGCGACCAGACATGCAGCGTCAATATATGTTCAAGGCCATCCTCGGTGCCGGTGCTCCAGTCGCGGATGGTGCTTTGCCCAAATGTCAGATAGGGATAGTCCGCGTCTTGCGGCGCGTCGTCAAAGATGTTCGCGCCGCCGAGCAATCCCGTGACGGAAGGGTCTCCTGCCAGGGTCTGATAGATGCCCTTTTGTAACTCCCAGCTTGCGCTCGTTGCCATTCAATACCTCTAGATTAGGATAAGTTTGAGTTGGTTATGTCGGGTATGCTAGGAATCACATTTGTAACAATATGTAATATAAGGTTAACAAATGGTTAATGCGGGGCCGCAAGGTGGCGGAAATGTGCGATTTATCACACCGCCAAAGCGGCCTACAGCTCACGCTCCTCGCATAACGTCTTGAGCCAGCGCCCCCGCCCATCCACATCTTCCGCCGACAGGATATGGAAGATGCGCGTACCCAACCGGAAGCGCATGGAAAGTTCCACATCACCCCGATGGCGGATCGTGATGTCATACATATGACGCCCGGCGATACGCCCCGCTTCGACGCGTTCGCGTCCCGAGAGCGGTTCGAGCGCTCCCCAGATCTGCGCCACCTGGACCCAGGTCCCGGTCACGCCGCCGCCGCCGTCGGGCGTGGGTACGGACTGTTCGAGAATCAACCGGTGGCGCAGCCTGCCAATGGGTTTGCCGCTCACAGCCGTGCGACCCTGTAGGGTGCGAGTAGCGCGGCGACCGTGGCCGGCATCTCATGAGGCTCATCTTCCAGAACCACGGGCTCGCGTTGCTCAAACCAGTGCGCCACGAGCAGCAGCACGGCCTGGCGGATGGGTTCTGGCACATCGGCGGGCGCATTGCCGAAACCGGCCGTCGTAGCGATCTCGATGCCGTTCGCCCGTCTGCCCGGCTTGGGCCAGGGGGCGGCGCCATGCAGCACAAGCCGCGGCGGGTGTGACGCTGTATCGGTAAAATAGTTCACGGGATCGAAAATGGTGCTCGCGCCATCGGCGTCGAATGTAGTGACGCTTGCGACCGCTTGCACCGGTGACACAGGCAATTCCACCAGCCATGTGGCCGGCCACGCGTCGCGGATGATCTTCACGCCCTGGGTTATGAGCGCCAGGCCAAACCCGCGCTCGATATGCGCCGCCGCCGTGTCGATGAGCGACGCAATGAGCGTGTCCTCGTCCGTGCCATCGACGCGCAAATGCGCCTTCGCGTCTCCGAGCGTGACAGGCGGTAGGGCGGGCGCGGAAGTGCGAACCACTGCCATGAACGGCGCTCCTTAAATTATAGAATGAAAAAAAGTGCGGCCGCGGTGGGGAGGGTCACCGCGGCCGCTGCCTGGCCAGGCGTTCAGGATCGGTTAGGTCAGGCCGAACTTGAGCAGCTTGAGGGCATCGAAGTCCTGGATGCCGCCGCCGACCCGTTTGGTGGTGTAGAACAGCACATAGGGTTTTGAGGAATAGGGATCCCTCAGTACGCGCAAGCCCACACGGTCGACGATCAGATAGCCGCGCCGGAAGTCGCCGAACGCGATCGAGTAGCTGTCGGTGGCGATGTCCGGCATGTCTTCCGATTCGGCGATCCTGTAGTTCATCAGGGTCGGGTTGGCGCCCGCGCGCTCGCCCGGCTGCCAGATATAATTGCCGTCGGCATCCTTGATTTTTCGGATCGTGGCCTGGGTGGCGCGGTTCATCACCCACCAGCCGTTGCCGCGATAACCGGACCTGGCGGAGTAGATCAGATCAATGAGGTTGTCGGAGGGATTGGTGGCGTCGAAACCGCCGGCGACGCCGGTCGCGACATAGCCAACATTGCCCCAGCTCCACGAGGCGTTTGCCACCTTGGTGTAGTTGAGGAATCCCTTGGGCTGGTTGATGCCATTGCCAATGACGAAGGCGATGCCTTCCTGTTCGGCGAAGGCGATGCGGATTTCTTCCGCCAGCCATTCGTCGATATTGACAGCAGAATCGTCCAGCAGGGATTGCGTGGCCGAGGGCATGGCGTAAAGCTCCATGGTCGGGAAGGTGAGCTCTGCGAGCACCGGAGAATTGGTCTCGGGCCGCACGCCGGTTTCGCCGACCCAGCCCGCGCCCGGGCCGGTGATGGAGAACGGCTTCTTGAAAGTGGTGGCGCTCACCTGGCGGACCGACGCAATGGCGCGGATCGGCGAAATATCCTTCAACGTGCGCATTACCGTCGCTTCCGTCTCATCGGGAACAAGGTATCCGCCATCGGGGTCGGAACCCACCGACAGCGCCTTTCCTTCCAGCGAGCGCAGTCCGCCGGCTTCGCCGGAGCGCATATAGCCCTCGAACGCCGCCTTGTGCTGGAGCGCAACGCCGGAACGGACCGGCGAGCCGCCAAGCTGCGGCCGCGCGGCCTTGATGGCGAGCTGGTCGGTCAGCGCCTTGTTCTCATCGAGCGCCTTGTTTATGCGCGCGAGCTTTTCGCTCGTCACAACATCTGCGGTCATCCGGCTTTCCAGCTGGTCAAGCCGCTCGTCATTGGTTTCCTTGAAGGCCTCGAAAGCCACCATAAAGTCGTCAAAGGCCAGCGCGACATCGGTGCCCGATACATCGCCCGCGGCCTTGGTTTCGATTGCATCGGCAGAAATCTGCTCAGTCATATCGTCCTCTTGGCTGGTTCTTGCATGAGCCCTGTGGCGCGGCGCAACGCGCAGGCCAGACGGGCATGGGGGGATGCCCCGCCGGCCGCGTATGGCGCTTTGGCGAGGGCTTTGAGACCGGGGCTTTCGAGCGCCCGGACATGAGCGCGCAGCCGGCCGGTTTCACCCGACAATCTGCGCAACAACTCATCTCGGTTTGAGATTATCCCCTCCCTGGCGGCCCGCCGCTTCACCGTATCCACCCGCGCGTCGGGCAACATCGGAAAGGTGACGACGGAAATCTCCCACAGATCGATTTTGTGCAGCGAGCGCACGCCGGTTTTCGGGTCGGTGCGCCCTGAAACGGTGCGAAAGCCGATGGACAACCCGTCAAGAGCGCCGGCGCGCATCAGGCTCAAAATCTCGCGGGCGCGAACCACCTCCTGCATCAGCCGCCCCTTCACCCAAAGCCCTTTGGCGTCCTCGCGGATCTCCAGCCAGACGCCGATAGGCTCGTTGGGATCATGCTGGAACAGCAATTTAATACCGGAGGCGCGGCGCTTTTTTAGGCTTTCGGCAAAGGCGCCGGGCATCACCACATCGCGGCCCATATCCTCCTTGCCGAACAGCGAGGCATAGCCGGAAAAGGTGCCGTCCGCGTCCACGCGTTTGAGATTAACCGGCGCGAATTTTACCTCGCGCACCGGCGCGAATTCGCCGAAGCGTTGGAGCATTTTTGGATGTCCTGTTGGGTTACTTTGCGATGCTCGGCTGAATGCCGGTCAACAGCTCCCCGCCCTCCACCGGCCCGAAACCAACCGCGGCGCGTTTTTCGTTGATGGTGAGGAAATCCGATTTTCGCACCCGCTCCCACAGCGCCTCGCGCTCGGTTGACAGCGCTTCGATCTTGTCGAGATCGGGCTTGATCTCCACCCCCTCGTCCAGCCATCCAGCCAAAGATTTGGCGGTGCGGTTGACCAGCGGCAGCACGGTTTGCCGCCAGAAGGTGCGGTTGGCTTCCTGATAGTTGGCGAAGGTGTTGTCGCCGGGGATACCGAGCAGCATCGGCGGCACGCCGAGCGCCAGCGCGATCTCGCGCGCCGCGACATGTTTCACCTCGACGAAATCCATATCCTTTGGCGAAAGACTCATCGCCTTCCAGTCGAGACCGCCCTCAAGCAGCAGCGGCCGGCCGGCATTCGATGTCCCTTGAAAGCCGCTCTCGAGCTCCGCCTTGAGGCGGTCATATTGTTCGCTCGTGAGCGCGCCGTCCTTGCCCTGAAAAACCAGCGCGCCGGAGGGCCGCGCGGAATTGTCGAGCAACGCCTTGTTCCAGGCGCCGGAGGCATTGTGAATGTCTATGCCGATGGCCGCCGCCTCCAGCGGGCTCATGCCGTAATGGTCGTTGTCCGGGTGGAACAAAGCCATATGCAGGATTGGCCGTACGCCGCGCTCTACATCCTGGGGGAAACGCACGGACTGCCCGCCGGCGGTATATTCATACGCCTCGGGCCAGCCATCCGGTCCGGGGATGACCTTCATGCGGTCGGGCCGCAGCACATGCAGCTCGCGCACCTTGCCGGAGACGGATACCGCCTCCATGAAGCTGTTCCCTGCCACCAGAAGATAGCCGTACCAGGACTCGAACATATCCGGCGCGCATTGGGTGGCGTTGGGCCTGGCGAGGAGCCTGAGAAGCGGATGCGCGTCGCGCGCCTCGCCATCCTCGAACGCCAGCAGCGGCACCGACGCCGCCGCCTCGCTGATCATGCGCACGCAGCGATAGACGATGGCGTTTTTGGCGAATCCTTCACGCGCGAGATCGGTATAGTTGCGCGGCGTCCAGACCGGCTGGCCTAGCGAGTGAAGCGAGATCAGCGGCCCTGTGAGGCTCATCTTTTGTTCGCGATAAGCTGGCACATTATCGCGCTCTACGGGCGATAACAGCCGTGCAAGAAAGTTGCGTAAAGCCATCAAGTGCATTCTTTCCTGGTCAAAGAAAAAGGCCCACCGAAGAGGACCCTTTAGACATTGCTTGGCAGATTAGCCGACGCTGATTATGCCGCCTCAGACCAACCTTCTTCCGTAGCCTGAAAAACAACTGGAGCGTCCACAGTGGGTTCGTCCATTTCATCAAGGTCAGCAAGGAGGCCCATAAACTCACCCCGTTCTTGTTCGCTCATAACGCTTAACAAGAAAATGAATCTCAGAAGCCTGTCGGCTGGACCTGGTATATCAGATTGACCTTTTTCCCAGCGGGCGACTTGTTGGCTGCTCTGCCCCATAAAACCGCCGAGTTCAGACTGAGTGAACTCAAGCTGTTTCCGTAAAAATCTGATCTCCTTTGGGGAGAGAACCTTACGGTGCTGAACTAGATAGACACCAATTGCGCTATGCAATTCATCAGCATCTCGCACAGAAACGGCTTCTCCGTAATCTGTTTGCTCTAAGTTGTAACCATTCCGGAGATAGATATTGTCCAAGCCGCACATCTTGTAATGGAAGGGCTCGGATTTTTTTAGTTCGGCTACATGATGGAAATGGTGCTCTTCGGTCATTTCCAATCCTCCCATTCAACCGTCATAACCAAGAGTTTAGTCTCTCGTACCACTATCGTAACAACGCCTAGGTCGCGCGCTCCCTTTTTGTGTTCAATTACCTTACAGACTGTCTCATCCGAGCGCTTGCCCTGCTTGATACTCTCAGACTGAACGAAACCAGTACGCAGCACGCGGTACACATCGACATTGTCAATGCCCCGCTCCTCCATTCGGTCTTGTGCATGCGTCAAAAAACCAATTCGAGAAGTTTCCTTGGCAAGCTCTCGAATGGTTGCCTCCAGCCTTCGCACGTCCGGGCGGAATGCGACGACCTTGCTTGGTCTCTTATACCAGCGCCAGCCATCCACCTATCAATATGATAGGTGTTGCCGGTTAGTCAATAGTTAACGTGAGCATGGTTCTCATAACGGCACTACCACTGTTGCGTGCATGTACCATTCGCGTGCCAAATTCATAGTGTTCTCACGCGCGGGGGCGAACCGCCCCGCAACATCAACTCGCTCAAGGCCCAGACCAGCGCATCGACCCGGTCGGGGCTGGTATTGCCTGAAAGACCATCGCGCCCAAAATCGGCCATCTGGTCTTCAAGCTCCGGAAATGCGCCCACATGGGCGACACGGCCCTGCTCATAGAGCGCCGCGACTGGCTCCGCCCGCAGCCATTTGCCGCGGGTTGCCCGCACCATGCGAACCGGAATATTTTCATCCACCTGGGCGATCATGGCCGCGACCATTTCACCGCCCTGATTGACCTCGGCAACCACGCGGTCCGCGCCAATTTTGTGATAGGCGCCGGCAACCGCCCGCGCCCATTCCAAAGGGGTGGCCTGTTCCAGTGTCGCGTCGCGAATAACGTAAGCGCGGCCATCGGGCCCCAGCCCGGCGACCACGATGCCGCACGCATCCGACCGCTTGGTGCTGGTCACGGGCGGATCGACCGCCACGACAATGCGCTCCAGCGGCGGATGTGTGTTTTTGCGGCACTTCTCGATAAGCGCGCGCGGCCATAGCGAGTCCGGACGATCTTCGAGAATCTCCGCGTCCAGTTCCTGCCGGCCAAGTCGCGTGCCCCGATAACGGGCGACAATTGTCTCCAGAAAAGCCGGCGCCAGATTGGCCGCGTTCATGTCTGTCGTCGCACGGGTTACCGCGCTTGTGGCATCTTCCATCAGCCGCTTCAGAAGCGGGATCGGACGCGGCGTTGTGGTCACCACCTGGTGCGGTCGTTTCCCCAAACGCAGTCCAAACTGCAACATATCCCAGCACGCATCCGCATAGCTCCATTTGGCAAGCTCGTCACACCAGGCATGGGTGAATTGCGGTCCGCGCAAACTCTCAGGGTCTTCCGCTGAAAAAATCTGAGCGACGGCTCCGTTGGCCCATGTGATGCACCGCTTCGATGGCTCGAATTTCGGACGCTCATGACCGGCGTGCACGGCCAGCAGACCAGAGAGGCCCTCGACCATGACAGAGCGGACATCGCTCAGCGTTTCACCGATCAGTGCGATGCGCGGTGCGATCGTTTCAATGTATGAATTTCCAAGGGCGACAGACCTCACCCATTCCGCGCCCGCGCGGGTTTTGCCCGCGCCGCGGCCGCCCAGAACAAGCCATGTGGTCCAGTCGCCTGCTGGCGCCAGTTGATCTTCGCGCGCCCACAATATCCAGTCACGCTGCAGCCGTTCGATAACTGCGGGCTCGTAATCTTCAAGATATGCCTCAATCCTCTTCCGCTTCGAGCATTCGCGTAAGACGGTCTGCAATCTCGCGGCGGAAGCGCTCTGCATCGATTTCCTTGCCCGCCAGATTATCCTCCTCCCGATTGGCATTTTTACCGGAGCCGGACTCTGCTCCGTCCAGCTCAGTAAGTTTTTCAAACAAGCGCGCCAGCGCCGTTAATGTCCGCGCGTCACGCTCGCTGTCCACCGCCTTTAATTCTTCGGCACCGCTGCGCGAAGCCCTCTCGATCCTGTTTTCGATTTCACGCATTTTCATATCCAGCGCCGCATAAAAACGGGCGATGATGCCAGCCCGGCGCGACACGCCACCGGCACCTTCAGTGCCGGACACGGCTTCGTCCTCATCGCACACGCGAGCCGTCCAGTCTTTCGTATCGAATGATTGTTTGGAGAAAGGTTCCGGCCGCTGCGCCTCTCATTTGCGCAACTGTCGGAATGTAGCGGAAAGATACCCAAGGAGCGTCACGCTGTCAAGAATAAATTCCTATTTTATGAATAAATTCTTCTTTTTCTGTATTTTAATAGTTATTACAATAAGTTATATATCAAGAAAAATCAGGATTTTGGCCATTCCGGCGGCTTATCCTGACGATTTCCCGGTGAGAATGCGTTTGATTTTGGGGTCCTGAACGACAAATCGCTGCTTTTTTCCCTCCGGAACGCCCTCCTCGCTGCTGGCCCAGTCCCTCACTGAAATGCCGGCCTGATGCACGCTATCGGGATCGCCGGACACAAGCGGATGCCACCAGTAGAGATCCCGCCCCTCGGCGATGAGCCGATAGGCGCAGCTGTGCGGCAACCAGTCCAGCGTCCCGACGCTGTCCGGCGAGATGACAACGCAGTCGCGGACGCGTTCGTGCCGATTGTCATAATCGGTGCAGCGGCACGCGCCAATATCCAGCAGCTTGCAGGTCAGGCGCGTATGCAGCAATTCGTCCGTGTCTTCGTCCTGAAACTTGATGAGGCAGCACTGGCCGCAGCCGTCGCAGAGCGATTCCCACTCTTCATTGTCCATCTCGTGGAGTGACTTGTGCTGCCAAAACTGATCCTTGATGCCGGTCAAGTCTTACCCTCGAATTGCGATCGTCATGGAATTGCCCGAAAATCGGGTATAAAGCTTACAGCCTTCATCGACAATTGCCGGACGGATTCAAATGCCTTTCCGGCGTAGCCATTGCAGCTCATCCGTGCGCGACTGGATTTTTAAAACGACCGGCAAAAGAAAGCGGCTCAACTGGCTCGCGCTCGACTCATCAATTGATGCCGGTTTGTTTGGCGCCTGGGAAGGCTTTCGTGACTGGTGGAGTACCTATTCGAGCTTTTTCGCCCGTTTCCAGGTTACGGGTTACCGGCGGCTGTTCAATGAGGCCTTGTCTGAATCAGCGACCATGGGCACCGGCGCATTGCTTGTCATGCTTGCTTTCGCGATCCCTGCTTTTGAGGAGACTCAGACAGCGTGGCAAACGGCGACTAGATTCAGCGTCACTTTTCTCGACCGTTATGGCAATGAAATCGGCAAACGGGGCATCCTTCATTCCGATGCCGTGCCGCTGAATGAGATCCCCGACCATATGATCAAGGCGACGCTGGCGACGGAAGACCGGCGGTTCTTTACTCATTTCGGCATTGATTTTATCGGTACTTTCCGGGCGATAGTTGAAAATGTGCGTGCCAATGACGTGGTTCAGGGCGGCAGTTCCATCACCCAGCAGCTTGCCAAGAACCTGTTTTTGACCCCTGAGCGTTCACTAAAACGCAAGATCAATGAGGCGTTTCTGGCGCTCTGGCTTGAGGCGCGGCTTTCCAAGCGCGAGATATTGAAGCTCTATCTCGACCGCGCCTATATGGGCGGTGGCGCATTCGGCGTCGAGGCGGCGGCACAATTCTATTTCGGCAAATCGGTCCGCGACGTCACTCTGGCGGAAGCGGCCATGCTGGCCGGCCTGTTCAAGGCGCCAACGCGCTACGCACCGCATCTGGATTTGCCGGCCTCGCGTGCCCGGGCCAACGTTATCCTGACCAATATGGTGCAGGCCGACTATCTCACCGAAGGTCAGGTGCATGGCGCGCGGCTAAATCCGGCGGAAAATATCGACCGCAGCGATTTCTACAGTCCTGACTATTTCCTCGACTATGCTTTTGAACAAGTTCAGGAACTCATGCGCGATCGCGGCGAATTTGTCCTCACGGTCCACACTACGGTAGATATCGGACTTGAGAAGGCGGCGGAAGCCGCGATCCAGAATGTCCTGAGACAGCACGGGCGGGCGCGTAAAGTGAAACAAGGGGCACTGGTCTCCATGGATAAATTTGGCGCCGTTCGCGCCCTGGTCGGCGGCCGCGACTATGGCGAAAGCCAGTTCAACCGGGCGACCAGCGCCTATCGCCAGCCGGGCTCATCATTCAAACCCTACGTTTATCTTACCGCACTTGAGAATGGCTACACACCCGATACGATCGTACTTGATGGCCCTGTCTCCTGCGGGCGCTGGTCGCCACGCAACTATTCAGGCGGATATCGGGGCCGCGTGCCGATGAAACATGCGCTGATGCGCTCGCTGAACACGGTCGCGGTCCGGCTATCCCTGAACGTGGGCCGTGAAAAACTCCTCGCCAATGTGCACAAGATCGGTCACACCCAGGTGAAGAAAACATGCTCCATGGCGCTTGGCGACACGGGGCTCACCCTGCTCGCGCATACCGGCGGATTTGCGGTATTCGCCAGTGGGGGCATGTCAGTAAAGCCCTACGCCATCGAGGAAATACGCAATTCACATGGCAAGCTTCTCTATCTGCATGAGCGCGACGCGCCGAAGCCGCGGCGCATTTTCGAATTGCAGAAAATAGAACAACTCAACTCGATGCTGGCCCTGGTTGTCGCCAGCGGCACCGGGCGGCGGGCGCAACTTCCCTTTACAACGGCAGTAGGCAAGACGGGAACCAGCTCCGCCTGGCGCGATGGCTGGTTCATGGGCTTCACTGGTCACTATATCACCGGCACCTGGTTCGGCAATGACGACTACTCGCCAACCGGCAAGGTGACGGGCGGCAATCTCCCGGCGATGGCGTGGAAAGAATATATGATGGCCGCGCATACCACTTACGATATTCCTCAAATTCCCGGTGTGCCTCTCCATCCTGGCCAGGTGGCCGAGCAACAGCGCATTTCTGCACTGAGACAGGTCCAGGACACGCTTCGCCTGTCCACAACGCCGCATTTTCTCAGAATGCCGCCGGAAACCCGCGACGCACTACGGAAACTCAGTGCGCTCCTGAAACAATCAGCAAAGCAACCGATTGCAGCAGAAAACCAGCCTCGACGCGCCTCGGCAGCGCCGCGCAAATCGACGTCACTCGGTGTGACTCTTGGCGCCGGCGATCATGACCAACGCACAAGTCTCAGATAGCAACAGTGCGCTCTCCGTTAAATATGCTGCTCGTTTTTGCCCTTGCACTCACATTG
>JADFHH010000021.1 GCA_022567275.1 Pseudomonadota bacterium
GCGGCCCGAGAAGGATCAGGTTCATCTGCGCCGGCCCCCGCGAAGTTTAGCCTTCTTGATTAGCCCTTCATATTGATGCGCGAGCAAATGACTCTGCACCTGCGCCACGGTGTCCATGGTCACCGAGACTACGATAAGCAGCGCGGTGCCGCCAAAATAAAACGGAACCGCGGCATAGGAGATCAGAATCTCCGGAATAATACAGACAAACGCCAGATAGGCGGCGCCAACGACCGTGATCCGGGTGAGCACATAATCGATATATTCCGCCGTGCGCTCCCCAGGGCGAATGCCGGGGATGAAACCGCCATACTGTTTCAGATTATCCGCCGTATCCTTGGGATTGAACACGACCGCCGTGTAGAAGAAGGCGAAGAAGACGATCAGGCTTATATACATCATGAGATAGAGCGGTTGGCCGCGCCCTACCAGTGCGGTAATCGTGTTCAGCCATTCCGGTCCCTGCCCGGCTGAGAAATTCGCGAATGTGATCGGCAGCAACAGCAATGAAGAGGCAAAAATCGGCGGGATAACGCCAGCGGTGTTGAGTTTCAGCGGCAGATGCGAGGAATCGCCCTGGAACATGCGATTGCCCATCTGGCGTTTTGGATATTGCACAATCAGACGCCGTTGTGCGCGCTCCATGAAAACGATGAAGGCGACAACGGCGATAGCCATCACAAAGATTCCAAGGATCAGCGGCGTAGACAGGGCACCCTGCCGGCCGAGTTCGAAGGTGCCGGCGATAGCTGAGGGAAGTTCGGCCACGATACCGGAGAAAATAATCAGCGATATGCCATTGCCGATGCCGCGCGCGGTGATCTGTTCGCCAAGCCACATCAGGAAGACCGTGCCGCCGACCAGAGTAATAACGGTCGTCAGACGGAAAAACAGGCCGGGGTCCGTGACCACATTGCCTGCCCCTTCAAGGCCCACGGCGATGCCATAGCCCTGAAGCGTGGCAAGCACGACGGTGCCATAGCGGGTGTATTGATTGATCTGCTTGCGCCCCTGCTCGCCCTCTTTCTTGAGTTGCTCAAGATGCGGCGAAACGGTGGTCAGAAGCTGAATGATAATCGACGCCGATATATACGGCATGATATTGAGCGCGAAGATGGCCATACGCCCGATGGCGCCGCCGGCGAACATGTTGAACATGCCCAGGATGCCGGATTGGTTCTGACGGAAGATATCGGCAAGCGCCTGGGGGTCGATGCCGGGCAGCGGAATATAAGTTCCCAGCCGGTAGATCAGCAGCGCGCCAAGCGTGAACCATATCCGTTGCTTCAGCTCCGTCGCCTTTGAAAAGGCGGAGAAATTCAGATTTTGAGCCAGTTGTTCTGCGGCAGATGCCATGTTCGCGCTCCAGCGGTATGCGGCGACTCAGGGGCGATGCCCTGTCAGCCTGGATCAGGAGTCCTTTTTCGCGGTTGTGGAGGAAGATTTGGGCGATGTTTTGCCCGAAGTTTTATCCACGGGTTTATCTGGCGATTTTGCCTTCGCCGCGGGCCTGGTCTTCCCCTTGCTTGCCGACGGTTTGGGCTTGGCCTTGCGTTTTGGCATTGCGACAATCGAAACCGTACCGCCCGCCTTCTCTACCGCCTTGACCCCGCCTGCCGAGGCGCCGGTCACTTCAATCTTCAGTTTTGCTTTCAAGTCTCCCTGACCCAGCAAACGCACGCCATCCCTGGCGCGGCGAATGATGCCCGCCGCCAATAATGCGTCAACCGTGACGGGTTTCTTCGCATCCAGCGTTTTCTTGTCAATTGCCGCTTGCAACCGGCCCACATTCACCTCGTTGAAGTCCTTGGCGAACAGATTATTGAAGCCGCGCTTGGGCAGGCGGCGATGGATCGGCATCTGCCCGCCCTCAAAGCCCTTGAGAGCGACGCCCGAGCGCGATTTCTGGCCCTTGTCCCCGCGCCCTGCTCTTGTGCCCTTGCCCGAACCCACGCCGCGTCCAACCCGTTTGCGGGTGCGCGTCGCGCCGGGATTATCTCTCAACTCATTCAGTCGCATAACGAAATTCCTAAGCAGAGTCTTCAACAACGCGGACCATGTGCTGGACCTTGCGGATCATGCCGCGCACTTGAGGGGTGTCGGCCAGAGTGCGCCGCCGCCCGATCTTGTTTAAACCCAGACCGGCAAGCGTTGCGCGCTGATCCTTGGGCCGGCGGATCGGACTTGCGGTTTGTTCGACGGTCACGGTCTTGCCCGTATTCTTTTCAGCCATTACCAAGGTCCTTTATGTCTGTTTCGCCCAGCGCCGCCTAGACGTCGGCGGCAGCCTGTGGAGAGTCAATACCGTCGCGGCGCCGGGCAACGATCTCGCTTGCCTTTTTGCCGCGCCGCGCGGCGACGCCACGCGGACTGTCCTGGTGCTTCAGGGCCGCAAAAGCCGCCCGCACCATATTGTAAGGGTTGGAACTGCCAATCGATTTCGCCACAACGTCCTGCAAGCCAAGCATCTCGAATACGGCACGGACCGGGCCGCCGGCAATGATGCCCGTGCCTGGAGGTGCTGCCCGCAAGACAATGTGGCCGGCGCCATGACGCCCCGTTACATCGTGATGCAGCGTGCGGCCTTCGCGCAACGGCACGCGAATAAGATTGCGCTTGGCGGCTTCGGCGGCCTTGCGAATGGCCTCTGGCACCTCACGGGCCTTGCCATGACCATAGCCGACCCGGCCTTTCTGATCGCCGACGACCACCAGCGCGGCAAACCCGAACCGGCGGCCGCCTTTAACGACCTTGGCGACGCGGTTGATATGCACGAGCTTATCGGCGAATTCACTGTCGCGCTCTTCGCGATCGCGGCCATGCTGGCGTCCGCGTGATTGTCCCGGCCTGCGTCCCACTGTTGCACTCCTTATCTTCTCGATACAAAAATTAAAATTTCAGCCCGCCCTCACGGGCGGCATCCGCCAGGGCCTTGACCCTGCCGTGGTAGAGATATCCGCCACGGTCGAAAACCACAGTCTTGATCCCGGCCTTGACCGCGCGTTCCGCGACCAGTTTGCCAACGCTCTGTGCCGCGTTCACATCGCAGCCCTTGGGCAATGATTTGCGCAATTCCTTATCGAGACTCGAGGCTGATGCAATCGTCTTTCCATCTTTGTCATCAATTACTTGCGCGTATATGTTCTTGGAAGAACGGAATACGGAAAGCCGTAGCCGCCCCCTCGCCGCACGGCGCAACGCCCGTCTCACGCGGTTCGTACGGCGATCAAATCTTTTCTTGTCAGCGCTCATTCGGAAAAGCTCCGCTACTTCTTCTTGCCTTCCTTACGGAAGACATATTCACCCCTGTACCGGATGCCCTTGCCTTTGTATGGCTCCGGCGGACGGAACTGGCGTATTTCGGCCGCGACCTGACCAACTTTTTGTTTGTCGATGCCGGACACGATGATTTGCGTTAGCGATGGACATTTCACTTCGATGCCATCGGCAATGGGATAAACCACATCGTGGCTGAATCCGAGTTGCAGCTGCAAATTCTTGCCCTGCATCTGAGCGCGATAGCCAACGCCGTTAATCTCAAGAGTTTTCTCAAAGCCTTCGGTAACACCTTCCACCAGGTTTGCAACCAGCGTACGCGACATGCCCCACATGGAGCGCGCACGCTTGGTGTCATCACGCGCAGCGATCTTGATGCCGTCATCCGTCATTTGTGCTTCAACATCATCAATCAGCACGACGGACAGCTCGCCCTTCGGGCCCTTGACGCGAACCAGTTGCCCGTCAATCGATGCCGTGACGCTGTCAGGCACCAAGACCGTTTTTAATCCAGTCCGAGACATAGCCTTAACCTTCCGCTTCTCCCAAGCGTCCGCACGTCGCGATTAAAATACGCTGCACAAAACCTCGCCGCCGACATTCTCCACACGCGCCCTGGCGTCCGACATGACGCCCTTGGACGTGGACAAAATCGAGACTCCCAACCCGTTCGCCACGGTCGGCAAATCCCGCACGGACGAATAGACACGCCGCCCGGGTTTGGACACGCGCTGCAATTTCCTGATGACCGGCTGCCCATCGTAATATTTCAGCTCGATCTCCAATTCGGATTTGCCGCCGTCATAATCGACCCGGGCATAGCCGCGGATAAAACCCTCTTCCTGAAGCACATCCAGCACGCACGCCCTGAGCCTCGAAGCCGGCGTCGCGACCTTGGTTTTACTCCGCATCTGGGCGTTGCGAATTCGGGTCAGCATATCTCCAAGTGGGTCTGTCATCGTCATTTGACTTTTTTCTCCTACCAGCTCGACTTGACCATACCCGGGATCAGCCCCTGGTTCGCCAGTTCTCGCAACGACACACGCGACATTTTGAGCTTGCGGTAAAAAGCCCGTGGCCGCCCGGTTACATCGCAACGATTGCGAATGCGCACCGGCGCGGAATTGCGCGGCAGCTCGGCCAGTTTCAGGCGCGCCGCGAAACGCTCCTCGGCCGGAAGGCTGCGGTCATTTCCAATTGCTTTCAAACGGGCGCGCCGGCCGGCATATTTAATCGCCAGGCGGCGCCGTTTGTTATTGCGCTCGATAGCACTTGTCTTCGCCATTGCTTGCTCTCCTTGTTCCCGAACCCTAGTCCGGGAACGGAAAATTGAACCCTTTGAGAAGCGATCTCGCCTCTTTATCATTTGGCGCCGTCGTGCACACGACCACATCCATGCCCCAGATATCGGACACCTTGTCATAATCGATCTCCGGGAACACGATGTGCTCCTTGATGCCGAGTGCATAATTGCCGCGCCCATCGAAACTCTTTGGACTCAAGCCGCGGAAATCGCGTACGCGCGGAAGCGCTATGGTCACCAGCCGGTCGATAAATTCGTACATCTTGTCCTTGCGCAACGTGACCTTGACGCCAATCGGCATGCCCTCGCGCAGCTTGTATGTGGCGATCGACTTGCGCGCCTTCACGATCACCGGCTTCTGACCGGCAATCAAAGCCAGATCGTGCGCGGCGGCGTGGACTTTTTTGGCATCAGCGACCCCCTCGCCAATGCCCATATTGAGGACCACTTTTGACAGGCGCGGGATCTGCATCGGGTTGGAATAACCGAATTCCTTGGCCAGCTCATCGCGCAGCTCTTGGGTATATTGTTTTTTCAGGCGTGGAATATAGGCGTCAGGCATCGATCACCTCCCCGGAACGCCTGGCGAAGCGAACCTTTCTGCCATCCTTGAGAATCTTGAAGCCAACGCGGGTCGGCTTGCCGTCTTTGGGGTCCTCCAGCGCCAGGTTGGAAATATGCACCGGCGCCTCGCGGCTGATAATGCCGCCTGACTGCTGCTGCGTCTGGCGCTGGTGGCGCTTGATCATATTCACACCCTGCACCAGGGCGCGGTTTTCAGCCGGCATGACTTTCAGCACTTCCCCGCCCTTGCCCTTGTCCTTACCGGCGAGAAGCAGGACATGGTCGCCCTTCCTGATCTTGAGTTTCGCCATGGTTACAGAACCTCCGGCGCGAGCGACACGATCTTCATGTGCTTCCTGACGCGCAATTCGCGCGTTACGGGGCCAAAAATGCGTGTGCCGATGGGCTCGCCCTGAGGATTGATCAGCACCGCGGCATTGCGGTCGAAGCGGATTAGAGAGCCATCGGCACGGCGCACGCCCTTGGCGGTCCGCACCACGACCGCGCGCATCACTTCACCCTTCTTGACGCGGCCGCGCGGGATCGCCTCTTTCACGGAGACGACAATGATATCTCCGACGGAGGCATATTTGCGCTTTGACCCGCCCAGCACCTTGATGCACTGCACGCGGCGGGCGCCGGAATTATCGGCGACATCGAGATTGGTCTGCATCTGTATCATGGCAATTGCCCTTTATTCCTCTGGCATTACGCCAGCAATTCTTCGTCCGAAGTTAGCCCGTCACCAGCGTCCAGCACTTGTTCTTTGAAATCGGCGGGCATTCCTGAATGCGCACCTTATCGCCGATCTTCGCCGCATTCGTTGCGTCATGGGCGTGGTATTTCTTGCTCCGCCGCACCGTCTTTTTGTACAGCGGATGGGTGAAACGCCGCTCGACCCGTACGACGATGGTCTTGTCGTTCGCGTCGCTCACGACAACGCCCTGTAAAATTCTCTTTGGCATGGGCCCGTTATCCTTTTGCGTCCGCGCCGGCGGCCGCGCCCCGTTTTTGTTGTCCGAACGTCTTGATGCGCGCGATATCGCGGCGCACCCGACGCACGCGTGAGGTATTCTGCAACTGACCGCTCGCCGCCTGAAAACGCAGATTAAACTGCTCCTTTTTCAGCTTCAGCAGCTCATCATCGAGCTGATCCGGCGTCAAATCCTGCAATTCACTCGACTTCATTTCATCATCCTCAAGCCTTGCCCAGCCGGGTAACAATCCTGGTCTTGAGCGGCAGCTTCGCCGCACCAAGCCGCAAGGCTTCGCGGGCAATCACATCGGGCACGCCATCGACCTCGAACATGATCCGGCCAGGTTTGACCTTGGCGCACCAGAATTCCGTAACACCCTTGCCCTTGCCCATGCGCACCTCGGTCGGTTTTTTCGACACCGGCACATCGGGGAAGATGCGAATCCAGACCCGGCCGACACGCTTCATATGACGCGTAATGGCGCGCCTGGCAGCTTCGATCTGCCGGGCCGTCACCCGCGAGGGGCCTTGCGCCTTCAGACCGTAGGATCCAAAATTCAAGGACCAGCCGCCCTTCGCGACGCCCTTGATCCGTCCCTTCTGCATCTTGCGAAACTTTGTCCGCTTTGGTTGCAGCATCTCAAATCAATCCTTTTGCTCACGCACGGTCCGGGGAACTACGCGCCCGGTCCATCGCGGCGCATACGCCCGCTTTCTTGCGACTCAAGGGCGCGGCGTTCATGCGCCATCGGGTCATGTTCCATGATCTCGCCCTTGAACACCCAGACCTTGACGCCGATGATCCCGTAGGCGGTTCGGCCAAGCGCCGTTCCATAATCGATATCCGCGCGCAGCGTGTGCAACGGCACACGGCCTTCCCGGTACCACTCCATGCGCGCGATCTCCGCGCCGCCAAGCCGTCCCGCGCAATTGATGCGAATCCCCAGCGCGCCTAGCCGCATGGCCGATTGCACGGCGCGCTTCATGGCGCGGCGAAATGCAATCCTGCGCTCGAGCTGTTGCGCGATGCCTTCGGCCACCAGCTTTGCATCCACCTCGGGCTTGCGCACCTCGACGATGTTCAACTGAACGTCCGACTCGGTCATCGAAGACAAATGCGCGCGCAGCTTTTCGATATCGCTGCCCTTCTTGCCGATCAGAATACCCGGCCGTGCTGTATGCACCGTGATCCGGCATTTCTTGTGCGGCCTCTCGATCACGACCTTCGATATGCCCGCCTGAGAGCGCACCTTCATCACATGGTTTCGAATCGCGATATCTTCGTGCAACAGCTTGGCATAGTCGCCTTTGTCTGCGTACCAGCGCGAGTCCCAGGTCCGGTTGATGCCGAGCCTCAGACCGATCGGATTTACCTTTTGACCCATTAAGCGGTCTCCTCGATTTGCCTGACCACGACGGTCAATTGCGAAAATGGCTTGACGATGCGGCCGACCCGGCCGCGTGCGCGTGGTTTCCAGCGCTTCATCACCAGATTTTTCCCCACCCAGGCCTGCGACACGACCAGCGCGTCCACGTCCAGATCATGGTTGTTTTCCGCATTGGCAATCGCCGATTGGAGCGTTTTCTTGACATCCGCGGCGATGCGCTTGCGCGAGAAGGTCAGATCGGCCAACGCCTTGCCGACCGGTTTGCCGCGAATGAGTTGCGCGACGAGATTGAGCTTTTGCGGCGAAATTCGCATCAGACGCGTGACCGCCCTGGCCTCATTGTCGGGCAATGCGCGTTGTGTTTTTGGCTTGCCCACTAGCCAGCACTCCTTCTGGCACGTCTGTCGGATGCGTGACCGTGATAGGTCCGCGTTGGCGCGAACTCGCCAAATTTATGACCAATCATGTCTTCGGTCACCAGCACCGGAATGTGCTTGTGTCCATTGTGTACGCCAAAGGTCAGGCGGACGAATTGCGGCAGAATGGTTGAACGCCGGCTCCAGATCTTGATGATCGCATTGGAGCCGCTTGCGCGCGCCTTATCCGCCTTCTTCAGCATATACCCGTCAACAAACGGGCCTTTCCAAACCGAACGTGACAACCCCTTGCTCCTTTATCTCTTCTTGCGCAGGTGACGGCTGCGGACGATGTATTTATCGGTACGGCGGTTCGAGCGGGTGCGTTTGCCCTTGGTTGGCTTGCCCCACGGGGTAACCGGATGACGCCCGCCAGATGTGCGGCCTTCACCGCCGCCATGCGGATGGTCGACCGGATTCATCGCCACGCCGCGCACGGATGGACGCTTGCCCATCCAGCGTTTGCGCCCCGCCTTGCCGATCTTGATGTTGGCATTATCCTGGTTGGATACAGCGCCAACCGTCGCCATACATTCCGCGCGCACCATCCGCGTCTCGCCGGATTTCAGCCGTAGTATGGCATATCCCGAGTCGCGGCCGACGAGCTGCACATAGGTGCCCGCGGCGCGCGCGATCTGCCCGCCCTTGCCGCGCTTCATTTCGACATTGTGCACGATGGTGCCGATTGGCGTATTGGCCAGCGGCATGGCGTTGCCCGGCTTCACGTCGACCTGGTCGCCGGAGATGACCTTGTCGCCAACCGCGATCCGCTGGGGCGCCAGAATGTAGCTCAGCTCACCATCGTCATAACGCAGCAGCGCAATGAAGGCGGAACGGTTCGGATCATATTCTATGCGCTCGATCGTTGCTGGAATATCGGCCTTGTTGCGTTTGAAGTCGACCATCCGGTAGAGCCGCTTATGACCGCCGCCGCGCCGCCGCGCCGTGATGCGCCCCGCATTGTTGCGCCCGCCCTTGCCGCTCAACCCTTCGGTCAAAGCCTTGACCGGCCGGCCCTTCCACAGATGAGAGCGGTCGACCAGCACCAGACCGCGCTGGCCGGGCGTCATTGGTTTGAATGTCTTAAGCGCCATGGTTCACTGCCCCTACACCCCTGTCGTGATGTCGATGCTCTTGCCTTCTTCGAGCGTCACGATGGCCTTCTTGACAGCTGAGCGCCGGCCCATAATTCCCTTGAATCGTTTGGCCTTGCCCTTCCGGTTCAGGGTATTCACAGCCTTGACCTTCACATCGAACAAGAGTTCCACCGCTCGCTTGATTTCCGGCTTGGTGGCCGTGCGGCGCACATTGAACACCACCTGATTATGCTCCGACAACAGCGTCGATTTCTCGGTGATGCTCGGGCTTACAATCACGTCATATGCGTCCAGCAGGTTCATTTGAAACGCGCCTCCAGCGCCTCAAGCGCCGCCCTGGTCAAGACCAGCTTGTCGCGCCGCAGAATGTCGTAGACATTAATGCCCTGCGCCGGCAGCACATCGATATCAACGATATTGCGCGCCGCCAGGGAGAAGTTTTTTTCCAACTCCGCGCCATCGACAATCAACGCCGAGGACAGGCCCAGCTTGGCAAGCTTTTTCTTCAGACCGCCCGTTTTAGGCTGCTTCAATACCGCTTTCTCAAGCACAATCAGCTCGTTCGATTTGACCTTGGCCGATAAGGCATGACGCAATGCCAGGGCGCGAAATTTCTTGGGCAGAGAAATTGAAAAATCGCGCGGCTTGGGGCCAAAGGATTTTCCGCCGCCGCGAAACAGATTGGCCTTGCGCGTGGAGTGCCGCGCGCTACCCGAGCCTTTCTGGCGCATGATCTTCACCGTGCTGCCGGTGATCTGGGACCGGTCCTTAACC
This sequence comes from Pseudomonadota bacterium, assembly GCA_022567275.1. Taxonomy (GTDB): domain Bacteria; phylum Pseudomonadota; class Alphaproteobacteria; order Rhizobiales; family Methyloligellaceae; genus UBA2767. The sequence continues at coordinate 9,795 of JADFHH010000021.1, forward strand.
GACGCAGTGCCCGCACGCCGCTTGGCGAGCTGATAGCGCACCATGCGGTGTAAGATGTCGGCGCGAGGCTCAAGGCCAAAGATCGCCTCCGGCAAATCCACGCTGCCGGACTTCCTGGCATCCAGTGTGGTGACATCCGCCTTCATTGGTCCTGACCCTGTTGCTGCCCGGACGCATCCCTGGCATCTTCTTCTGGCGCCGCTTGCGGCGCTTCGGCTTCATTTTCGGCTGCTTGCGCCTCGGGCTTGTTGCCGCCACGGAATGCACCGGGTACCGGCACATTATCCGGTAAGGCCTTCTTCACCGCATCGCTCAGCAACACCCAGCCGCCCTTGGCGCCGGGTACAGCGCCGCGAACCATAATCAGACCACGCTCAACGTCGGTTTTGACGATGCGGAGATTGAGCGTGGTGACTTGTTTGTCGCCCATATGGCCGGCCATTTTCTTGCCTTTGAAGACCTTGCCCGGATCCTGGCATTGGCCTGTGGAACCGTGGCTCCTGTGCGAGACGGACACGCCATGGCTGGCGCGAAGCCCTTTAAACCCATGCCGCTTCATGGCGCCGGCAAAGCCCTTGCCGACACTGGAGCCGCTGGCATCCACATATTGCCCTTCGACAAAATGATCGGCGGTGATCTCCGCGCCGATGTCGATCAAATTTTCGGGGCTGACGCGAAACTCCGCAACGCGGCTCTTCGGTTCAACCCTGGCGGTGGCGAAATGTCCGCGCTCGGCGCGCGACACATTCTTCACCTTGGCCAGTCCGGAGCCAAGCTGCAGTGCCGTGTAACCGTTCTTTTCCTCGGTCCTCTGGGCGATGACCTGGCAATTGTTCAGATGCAGCACGGTCACGGGAATATGCTCCCCGGCATCGGTAAAGATGCGGGTCATCCCAATTTTGCGTGCAATAACGCCTGAGCGCATCGCTTTTTTCTCCAATTTTACCCTGCACTTATCGGCAGGCTTTAAAGTTTTATCTCCACATCGACACCGGCGGCGAGATCGAGCTTCATCAGCGCGTCCACCGTCTGCGGGGTCGGATCGATAATATCGAGTAACCGCTTATGCGTGCGTATCTCGAACTGCTCGCGGCTCTTCTTGTTGACATGCGGCGACCGGTTGACCGTGAATTTCTCAATCCGGGTCGGCAAGGGAATCGGACCCCGGACTTCCGCGCCAGTGCGCTTGGCCGTATTCACGATCTCCTTGGTCGACGCATCGAGTATCCGATGGTCGAAGGCCTTGAGCCGGATTCGAATATTATGGTTTTGCATATCTCTTAACCTTAGTGAAAAAATCGGCGGTCCCTTATGGAACCACCGGTTTTGTACCCCTACTCAACTATTTCCGCGACCACGCCGGCACCCACCGTGCGGCCGCCTTCGCGGATGGCGAAGCGCAGTTGCGCCTCCATCGCGATCGGCACGATCAGCTCGACCTCAACCGTCACATTGTCG
>JADFHH010000357.1 GCA_022567275.1 Pseudomonadota bacterium
TCTGGTCTGGGTCTTCATTTTCGCATTATTCTATCTCTGGTAAGGGGCAAACATGGCGCATGTCGAGGGACAATCACACCCGATCAGCGGCTATCTCTGGGTCTGGCTGCTGCTGTTCGTGTTGAGCACATTTTCCTATCTGGTGGATTATTATCACCTGGAGGGAATGCTGCGCTGGTCGCTCATCCTGCTGTTCATGATGCTGAAGGCCGGGTTCATCGTCGCCTTTTTCATGCACATGAAATGGGAGAGACTGGCGCTGATATATGCGATTATGCTCCCCCCCGTTCTGGTGATGATATTTGTCGCCCTGATGGCGTTCGAATCCGGCTACACGCTGTTGTCGCGGCAAACCTATTTCGCGCTCGGGTCCTGACCCTGGCAGATGATAAACTCAGTTAGAGGGTGCAAACATGTCGGATGATTTTCACCACGGCGAAGTGTTCAAGGTCGCGCTCGTGATATGGGCGATTATTCTCGTCACCGGGTTAGGCGGGCTGTTGCTCCAGATTATTTAATCCTGTGCACGGGTTCCTGCGGCGCTGATTTGCGTCGTAGCGGTTTTTGGCGCCGAACAGGCTCTACCGCATATCCATCAAAGCAATATGTGCTGAATTCAGCTATCGTCCTGGGGTCCGGGCCCAAGAAGCGTGAGTTTTGCTGTGTCCCGGTTCTATGCGATACCCTATTGACTCCGTACTATGGTACGGACGTTAGGCTCATCCCGGCATAGGAGGTTTGCCGTGCGCATTAGTGAAGTGGCGAAGGCTGCGAGGGTTGGCGTCGAGACCGTGCGATTTTATGAGCGCAGGGGCTTGATCGAGCAGCCATTGAAACCTGTCAATGGCGGTTTGCGTTGTTATCCCGAATCGGCCGTCATGCAGATCAGCTTTATCCGGCAGGCGCAGGAGCTCGGCTTTTCTCTGGGCGAAATCGAGGAGCTGCTGTCGCTCAAATCCGAACCGGACGCCGATTGCAGCGATATTCGCCGCCGGGCGCTAAACAAGCGCGATGATGTCGATCTCAAGATCAAGCGGTTACGGCAAATCCGCGCGAGCTTGACAGCGTTGATCGATGCCTGTCCCGGCGAGGGTGCTTTGGAATTCTGCAGCATTATCGAAGCGATGGAGCCGCGCGAGCGGAATGCCTCTGGACCAGATGGAACACAATCAAAGCGGAGCAACGGTGAATCATGACGGCGATCGGAAAAGTTCTGCGCATCGGAGTGTTTCTCGCCCTCGCCGCCGCCGGCACGCAGGCCTGGGCGGGCAAAGTCTATAAAATCGGGGTTGACGGACTGGCTTGTCCGTTTTGCGCCTATGGGGTCGAGAAATATCTAAAGGCCGTTCCGGGCGTCAAGAGTCTGCATATCTCCATCAATTCGGGAATTATCACCGTGACCATGGGCGATGGCGCGACACTGAGCAGAGATGTCGCCAGGCAGGTGATCAGGAAATCCGGCTTCACCATGCGCAGCTTCAGGTGATCGTCTTGAAACGCAAATTTTCAACCCTCGTCTGGGCCGTGGCGTTAGCGCCGGGAAACGTCGCATGGGCGCATGGTCCGGTATTTTCGCCTGGGCCAGAGACGATTTGGCAGGGCGGCACCGAGATAACAATTGCCGTGCCTTACAGTAAGGAAACCGGTGCGGGCGCCAGGCGCGATGTGCTCGAGCCTTCCGTTGAGGTCGAATACGGTCTCACCGCAAACTGGTCGATCGGCATTGAGCTCCCCTACAAGTTCATAGATACCAATGGTCCCGATGCCGGCGGCATTGGCGATGTTGTATTCGACACAAAATATCAGTTCTGGAAGCAGGACCTCCCCGGTGCGTCATACAAGGCCGCGGCCTTCGCCCGGCTCAAATTGCCAACGGCAAGCGACACCGGCGTACCGCGGCTGGGCAGCGGCTCCACCGACCTCGCGGGCGGCATCGTGGCCGGATACGAATCGCGCCGCTGGTATTGGTTCACAAGCGGGGCCTATCGTCTCAATAGCAAAGGCGGCGGCGGACTTGAAAAGGGAGACAGACAATTCCTTAACGCTGTCGGCGGCGTGCGGCCGGTTCTGAGCGAATATGGCGAACCGGACAGCGTATTCATGCTCGAGTTGAACTGGGAACGGTCGGACAAGGACAAGCTGATTGGTCTGAGCCTGGCGAATACCGGAGGCTGGGAATTGTTCCTGTCGCCGGTTTTCTGGTGGACCTACCGCCAGATAGCGGTGAAAGGCGGCGTGCAACTGCCGATCCTGCAAAATCTCAACGGAAACCAGCCAGACACCGGTTATCGGGGCAAAGTGGAGATCGTCTATCATTTCTGAACAGGCGGTTCCGCGCCGCTGGTCCGGCCTCCCGGGGGAACCACATCCAGGGTCAAATTCTGATGGCGATGGGTAAAGGACGCACGGTCCTCAAAATCCTCGGCGGTATCGTCATCGCCCTTTTCCTGCTGGCCGGCGCCGGATGGATCGCGTTCGTACCTTTAGCGAAGGAGCCGCCTTATGTGTTCGTCTCCGCCTGGGGGACCAAGGGCAATGGGCAAGGGCAATTCAACGATCCGACGGGCATCGCTGTCGCCGGCGAGCGAGTTTTCGTGTCGGACGCGCGTAATGGCCGCATCCAGGTGTTTGGTACCGATGGCCGGTTCCGGTACAGCTTCGGGACCCCCGGCGACAAGCCCGGAGAACTGGGCCGTCCGATGAATCTGACGGTGAGCGGCGGCGCGCTCTATGTCGCGGAATATTTCAACGACCGGATACAGGTTTTCGCGCTGGACGGGACACCTAAGCGCATCATCGGCAAGGCCGGAACGGGCCCTGGAGAGTTCAATGCGCCTG
>JADFHH010000358.1 GCA_022567275.1 Pseudomonadota bacterium
TTTGAGATGTTTAGCGTCTTGCGCACTCACCTCGCGCATGACGCGCCCGGGCGTTCCCATGACCAGGGAATTATCGGGAATGTCCTTCCCCTCGGTGATTAAGGAGTGAGCGCCAATGATGCAGTTGGCGCCGATGCGCGCGCCGTTGAGCACGCTCGCGCCAATGCCGATCAGCGTATTGGCGCCAATGGTGCAGCCATGCAGCACCGCCATATGGCCGATGGTGCATCCCTCGCCGATGTCCAGCGGGAAGCCCATGTCGGTATGCAGCAGGCAGCCGTCCTGAATATTGCTCCGCGCGCCGATATCTATGAGTTCATTGTCGCCGCGCACCACCGCGCCGAACCACACGCTGGCCAGCGCTCCGAGCTTAACCCGGCCGATGAGCACCGCATTGGGCGCCACCCACCAGGCCGCCTTTTCAGGCAACTCAACCGGCACGCCATCGAGCGTATATAGCGCCATTACATACTCCGATAACGGGGATCGGGCGGTTCAGTCAAAAACGGAAAAATCTACAGACGAAACAGCAATTCCAGGATGACGACGCCGGTGAAGAAGCTCCAGATGGTGGAGATGATTGTCGACAGCGCCAGCCAGAAAGGCGCCCGGCCCTCCCTGAGGGCGCCACGGATGGCGTTGCGCATCACGATCGCCGGGCCGGCCATGACGCGGGCGAACACGCCCAGGAATGCCGGGAGAGTATGTTCGGCCTGCAAGCCGAATTTCAGCGGCAAGCCGGTCACCAGCCGCCAGGAACTGGTGCACAAACCGGCGACGCAGAACCCGATGGCGGTGACATAGACGTAAAACAGATATTGAGATTCTAACATAGGGCCTCCGCACCAAACCGGTACGCGGCCATATGTGCGCCAGGAACGCATCCGCCGCATTCAAATTCTTAGCAAAGGGTTAATGGCTGGCCCGGAATGAAACACTCATTTGCGTGCATCGGCGCCAGGGACAAGCCAGAGGTCCTGCCTGCGCCCCCGGTCATCTCTCAAGATCGTAATCGAGGATCGACATCTGGAAGTGATAGGACAAATCGCCATCGTCATCGTCGCGGAACAAGATGCCAATGAATTCATCGCCGATGTGGACTTCAGCGGAATCATCCTTGCCGGGGCGCTGGCGCACCTCGATGGCCGGCAACTGGAACAGTTTTCGCAGATAGGCTTCCAGCCGCAGAATTTCTTCGCGTTTCAATGTTGCCTCCTGAAATGGTCCTTAGGACCCTGACCTAACGGTGAATGGGGGAGCATCGCCGCGATAAAAAGCTAGTCTTGCGCCACATCCGATGCCGCTTCAAGCAACTGGTGCATTGAGCGCGCCGGTTCCGGACAGCCCGCCTGTCCGACCACTTTTGCCGGAACGCCGGCCACGGTGGTCTTGGCCGGCACGTCTTTCAGCACCACGGAGCCCGAGGCCACCCGGGCGCAATCGCCGACCTTGATATTGCCGAGAATCTTCGCCCCCGCCCCGATCATGACGCAACGGCCGATTTTCGGGTGCCGGTCGCCGGCCTCCTTGCCGCTGCCGCCGAGCGTCACGCCATGCAGAATGGACGCATCATCGCCAACCTGAGCGGTTTCGCCGATCACAATTCCGGTGGCGTGATCGAACATGATGCCACGGCCGATTTCGGCGGCCGGGTGAATATCGATGCTGAATATGCGCGACGACTGGCTTTGCAAATAATACGCAAAATCGGTTCGCCCGGCGTTCCACAATTCGTGGGCGAAGCGGTGCGATTGCAGGGCATGAAAACCCTTGAAATAGAGAATCGGCTCAATCAAACGGTTGCACGCCGGATCGCGGTCGAAAACAGCCGCCAGATCGGCGCGGAACACGTCGCCAAGCTGCGGCGCCTTGTCCAGCACGTCGGCGAATGTGTGGTAAAGCTGTTGCGCGTCCACCTCCGCATGTCCCAGACGTTGCGCCACCCGGTGGGCGATCGTCTCCTCCAGCCGTTTGCGGTTGAGAATGGTGGAATAGACGAAGCTGGCCATCACCGGCTCTTTCGCGCACAGCGCCTCGGCCTCTTCACGAAGCCGCATCCATGCCGGATCGCAGGTCTCGATGTCCGGTGATGCGGTTGAGTGTTTTTGCGCCATGGTTACTCCTGATTGTTAGGCCGCGATTGCTTCCCTGTCGGGCACATTAGCAACAATGTCAATATCGCCGCCAGTCGCCTGGCTGAAAATTACTGCACCGGCGTGGTGCAATTATGCTACCGCTTCGCCATGCCGCGCGAAGAAACTGCTCCTGAAGGTCATATAACTTCTGATCGCGAGGGTTCAATATGCTGGATTACATTCGATAATCCCGCGCGGATGAATGCGCTCAATTCCGCGATGTGGGCCGCCCTTCCCGATCTGATCGGCGAAGCGGATTCAGACCCTTCGGTTCGCGTCCTGGTATTGCGCGGCGCGGGCGAAAAAGCCTTTTGCGCCGGCGCCGATATTTCCGAGTTCGACACCGCGCGCACCGGCGACGCGGCCAGGACTTATGATGAACGCACCCATGCCGCCTTTGGCGCGGTGATGAGTTGCGCAAAACCCGCCATCGCCATGATACAGGGTTTTTGCATGGGCGGCGGACTGGAGATCGCGCTTTTGTGCGATCTGCGCTACGCGGGCGAAGGCTCCAGTTTCGCCATCCCCGCCGCCAAACTGGGGATCGGCTACGACCCGCGCTGGATTGCCCCTTTGCTGGCGAGCCTGTCGGCTTCGCAAGTGAAGGAAATCTTGTTCACCGGAGGCAGCTTTTCGGACGCCGAAGCCCTGCATTAGGGACTGATCTCGCGGATGTGCCCGGCCGGTGTGTTGGCGCGCG
>JADFHH010000359.1 GCA_022567275.1 Pseudomonadota bacterium
CGGATCGTGGGGTTGCTCTGGTAGCTGACTATCCGAGTCCCAGCGCGCCACGTTGAACAGGTAGACGGCGAACACATAAACCTCGGCACTTGGGTCAGCAATTGCCGGGCCAGTTCCGGAAATCCGGGCTCACGGCTGAGCAGGGGGTGGCCAGGGCGGCTGGCCGAGGAACCAACCGATGGCGATGGCGTCGCCATCGGGCCAGAAGGCGATTTCACCGGGCTCCACCACCTCGCGTGCATCCGCTTCGCGCGCAACCCTCACCGGCGTGGTGAAATAAACCTCTTCGCCCCATGTCCGGGCGCTGGATGAAAACGGCAATGCCGCCAATATGGCCCGGCCCGTCGGCGTGTCGAGCACCTCGACGCGAAGTGATACCCTGCCAGCGGTAATCATGATCTGCGTCAAGGGATATCTCCTGAAATTGATTTGCACTGTTTACACTGTCATGGCGAATTGCCAAAACAAGCCATGATGATGCTTCGACGAGTTGCCGATACCGGTCTGCAGCATAAACTCGTGGTCCCCCTGGACGTAGAGTTGGCGGCGCTCGCGACCGCTGTTCCCCGCCATAGCTATACCCAGGACGAAGCTCTGGCGCTGGCCGCGCGCAGTTTTCCGGAACTTGAGCATCTGGGAAGCGTGTTCGCCAATAGCGGAATCGAGACCCGTTATTCCTGCGTGCCGCTCGAATGGTTCGGCGAACCGCATGGCTGGGTGGACCGCAACGCCACCTATGAACGCTGCGCGCTGGAACTGCTGGAACGCGCCGCCCGCATGGCGATGACCAACGCTCGACTTGGCCCGCGTGACATCGGCGCGATCATCACCGTATCGACCACCGGGCTGAGCGTGCCGAGCCTCGACGCCAAACTCATGCACAGACTGGAGTTGAACCCGGAGACGGAACGGCTGCCAATCTTCGGACTTGGTTGCGCCGGCGGAATTACCGGCCTGGCGCACGCCACCCGGCTCGCGGCGGCAATGCCGGGCCGCAATGTGCTCATGGCATGTGTGGAGCTGTGCGGCCTCAACTTCCGCACCGCCGGTCAGAACAAGGTCGATTTCGTGTCCTGCGCCCTGTTTGGCGACGGCGCGGCGGCGGCCATCCTGCGCGGAGGCGGCGCTGGAAGCTCCGATGCACTTGGACAAATTCTCGCCATTGGCGAGCACACCTGGCCCGGAACGGAAGATGTTATGGGCTGGTCGATTGAAGAGGACGGCTTTGGCGTTGTCATGAGCACGAAAATTCCCCTATTCGCGCGCCGCGAGTTGCGTGCGGCCGCCGAGAGCTTTCTGGCGGCGCACGATATGGCGCTGAACGAGCTTGACGGCATCATTGCCCATCCCGGCGGGCGCAAGGTTCTGGAAGCCATTTGCGATGCGTTGAATATCGATGCTGAACAGCTGGACCACGCGCGCACCGTGTTGCGTGACTATGGCAATATGTCTTCGCCGACGGTCTTGTTCGTGCTGGAGCGCACAATCGCCGCGCAGGCCAGCGGCCGCCATCTCATGGCCGCATTCGGGCCGGGCTTTACGGTTTCGTTTGCGCTTCTCGGCCTTTCGCCCGCTTAGATCGCGGCAATGTTCGGCGCCCCGCAAATCGTCGCGATTCTGCTATTGGTCCAACGCGGCTTTGAGGAAATTTATTCATCGGCCAACACAAAAAGGCTGCTGGCGGAAGGCGCGCGCGAAGTGGGCGCGGGCTTCTATCCGGTCGTCGCGGCCACGCATCTGGGCTGGATCGCCAGCCTGTTCCTGCTGATCTCACCCAATGCCGATATTATCTGGCCGTTGCTGGCGCTATATCTGCTGTTGCAGGTGGCGCGCTACTGGGTCATCGGCTCACTCGGGCGCTACTGGACCCACCGCATCATAACCCTCGATGGCGCGCCGCTGGTGAAGCGCGGGCCATACAGGTTCATCAATCATCCGAACTATGTCATCACGCTGGTTGAGACGCTGCTGCTGCCGCTGGCTTTTGGCGCGTGGGGACTGGCGCTGATTATGACGGCCATCTGGGGGTCGGTGCTGTACTACAAGATTTCGCTGGAAGACGCAGCCCTCGCCAGCCGGCGCGAAGCTGCAAAGGACAAATCACCCGGTTAAGCCGGCGCGGGGCCAAAAACCAGAACCGCGTTCAGCCCGCCAAAGGCGAAGGAATTCGACATGGCGTAGCTCACCTCGCGCTTGCGCGCCGCATTTGGCGTGTAGTCCAGATCGCACTCCGGATCGGGCTCATCGAAGCCGATGGTTGGCGGGACGATACCCTCCTGCATGGCTTTAATGGTGGCAACCGCCTCGACGCCGCCGCCCGCACCCAGGCAATGGCCGTGCATGGATTTCGTGGCGGAGACAGAAAGATCGTCGGCGGACTTGCCGAACACGCGCCTGATGGCCCGCGTCTCGTTGATGTCGTTGACCCTTGTCGCGGTACCGTGGGCATTGATATAATCAATGTCGCCGGGCGCGAGCTGCGCATCGTCGAGCGCGATCTGCATCGCGGTGGAGGCGCCCTCGATGGATGGATTGACCATGTCGGCGGCGTCGGATGTCATGCCGAACCCTAACAACTCGACGAGGATTTTCGCGCCGCGTTGCCTGGCGTGGCTGTATTCCTCAAGCACGAACACTCCCGCACCCTCACCCAGAACCGTGCCGTTACGGCCTTTGCAGAAGGGAAACAGTCCATCGGGGCTGAGCACGCGCATGGCCTGCCAGGCGCGCGTCGTCCCCCAGTTGAGCGAGGCTTCCGCAGCGCCGGCAATGCCAAGATCGCACAACCCGCTTCGAATCATCTGGTAGACAAGTCCGATGGAATGAGGCGC
>JADFHH010000360.1 GCA_022567275.1 Pseudomonadota bacterium
GCGTCATCGTCGAGGCGCTGACCGACAATCGCAACCGGACCGTAGCCGAGATTCGCGCCATCATGTCGAAGCATGGCGGTAATCTCGGCGAGACCGGCGCCGTCTCCTTCATGTTCGACCGGGTTGGCGCGGTCGAGTTCGCCGCCGATGCCGGATCGGCGGACGCGGTTTTCGAAGCGGCCATCGAGGCCGGCGCCGATGATGTGGACTCGAGCGATGACGGCCACACCATTTATTGCCATGCCGAGGCACTGCATGACGTCGCCAGGGCGCTCGAAGACGCGCTCGGCGCGCCCGAGAGTGCGGCAATCATGTGGCGGCCGCAAAACGCCATCGCGCTTGACGACGAGACGGGAGAAACCCTGCTCAAAATGCTCGAAGCGCTGGAAGATTCCGACGATGTGCAGAATGTCTACGCCAACTTCGAAGTCTCCGACGCGGTGATGGAGAAAATGGGGGCGTAGAGCCACCCCGGCCCGGGACCGGCCCCAAAGCATCTCGTGGTAGGCAAAATTTGCCTGTTTACTTGCGAAACCGCGAATCATTACCTGCCGCAAGCCCGCCATGCCGGCTTTTGCCGCGATATTGTCCCAATAAATACCCGATTGTTCTCAAAAAAACAGAGTTAAGTCTCCGTTAAATACTCCCCTTCATAGTTTCAATATGAAACAGCCCGAAGCCTGCACGCTCCTCCGTGCACCGGCGCGTTGGCTGTGAAGTTAGAGTAGTTGAGGGTTTGAGATGAAGAACTTCCGCCACGCAATCATTGTTGCAGCCGCCCTGACAATCGGGCAAACCGTTCCCGCAGGCGCTGCTGGCCTGCTTCCACCTCCAATCATTGAGCCCGTACCGATTCCTGAGCCGGTCGCCGCTTGGGACTATTATTTCAGGGCCTATATCGGCATCACCAGTCAGAAGATCGACACCTTTACCAATGAGGTCATCGAGGCTGGCGATTTCACGATCATTGACCATGATTTCGACAGCTCGCCATTCCTTGGTCTTGGCATCGGCTATGTGATCTCCGACAAGTTCCGTGTCGATCTGACCGGCGAATATCGCGGCAAGTCCAACTTCCAGGCCCTCGACACCTATGTAGATGTTTTTTGCCCTACCGGCGTTTGCACCAACGAACACACCGGCATCAAGTCGGAATGGTTGTATCTGGCCAACGCTTATTGGGACATCGTCACTTTCCGGGGTTTTACGCCCTATGTTGGCGCGGGCATCGGCGCAGCCGCAGTGACGCTCGATGGTTTCAAGGATGTGAATCTGGTGAACAACGGTCTGTATTGGGCACAGGAAAACACCCAATGGAACCTTGCCTGGGCGCTCCATACCGGCTTTTCATACGAAATCGCGCCTAATCTGGCACTCGATGTCGGCTATCGCTTCACTTATCTCGGCGACGGTAAAACCGGCAGCTACTACACATATGACCCTGCCGCGCCGCAAGGTCTTCCCCCAATCACGCTGAAAGACATCACTTCCCACGATGTGCATATCGGCCTGCGCTGGGCTCTCGGGGGCAATGATAATTGCTGCTATGCCCCCGATCCGATACCGGTACCCTTCAAGTAAGCAGCCGTTTCCGCTATAATATCAGACCGGGTGCGGGAGGCCGCGCCCGGTTTTTCTTTGCCCGGTGTGTCTGTGGACGGCACGGTATAATCTACCCCGGTTAACGCCCCGCATGGCACACTCGTTTCAAGTGATTCGTTTCGCATTTGTCCATCTCAGGGGCCTTTTATGCAACACAGCGTTCGCATCATTGGCATCGATCCGGGTCTGCGCCGCACCGGCTGGGGCGTGATCGAGAGCGACGGCCACCGGCTTGTCTATGTGGCGAGCGGCGCCGTGACGTCCGATGCGAAGGGGGAACTAGCGCATCGGCTTGTGGCGCTGTTTGAAGGCTTGAGCCAGGTGCTTGGCACGTGGCGGCCCGAGGAAGCCGCCGTGGAGAACACGTTTGTCAATCAAAACGCCGCCGCCACGCTGAAACTCGGTCAGGCGCGCGGTATCGCGCTGGTGACCCCGGCGCTGGCAAATCTGACCGTCGCGGAATATGCGCCCAATATGGTCAAGAAAACCGTGGTCGGCGCGGGTCATGCCGGCAAGCAGCAAATCCGCGCCATGATCGGCCATCTGCTGCCCAAGGCGCGGCCGGAAAGCGATGACGAGGCGGACGCGCTGGCGGTCGCCATCACCCACGCCCATCACCGCAAGTGGAAGGCGCTGGAGGCGGCGCAATGATCGGCATGCTCAAAGGCGTCATCGAGGCGTTTGGCGAGGACTGGGTGCTGCTGGACGTGGGCGGCGTGTGCTATGAAATTTATTGCTCCCCGCGCACGCTCAGCTCCCTGCCGCAAATGGGCGAAGCCGCTACGCTTTCCATAGAAACCTACGTCCGCGAAGACCGGATCAGGCTGTTCGGCTTCGCCACCCAGGCCGAGCGCGCCTGGTTCCGCCTGCTGCAAAGCGTGCAAGGGGTTGGCGCCAAGGTGGCGCTCGCCGTACTCGGCACGCTTTCCCCGCAAGACCTCGCCAACGCGGTGGCGCTGCAGGACAAGGTGCAGGTAGCGCGTTCGCCCGGCGTTGGGCCAAAAGTCGCGCAGCGCATTGTCAGCGAGTTAAAAGACAAGATCCCGCCCATGGCGCTCGCGGGCCAGCCGGGCGCGGTGATTTCCATCGCCGGCGAAGACGGCGCGCAAGATGTGCCAGCGCTAGATGCGATCTCCGCGCTCACCAATCTGGGCTATGCGCAGGCGCCGGCCAGCGCCGCGGTCGCCGCGGCCGCGCGAAAAGCCGGTGAGGGGAC
>JADFHH010000361.1 GCA_022567275.1 Pseudomonadota bacterium
GAAACTGCCGCCGCCGGGGCCATTGGTGCCAATGAACTGCGTATCGCAAAACCGGCACACGGCCTGAGCCCGGTCGCGCTCCCGGCCCGACCACAGATTGCAACCGGCAAAGCGGCAAAATACCGCGCGCCGTCCGCTCTGCATACCTTCGCCCTGAAGCGTGAGATAAATTTCCTTGATCGCGTACATTTTCAAACCGCCGCGGCGCTGGCCTGCTCGCCGCGCCATTCCCAAAAACCCCTGGCGCGCAGCTCGCACGCCGGGCAGCCCCCGCAGCCATAGCCCCACTCATGGCGCGTGCCGCGTTCGCCTAAATAACAGCTATGGGTGTGCTCGACGATAAGCTCGCTAAGCGAGTCTCCGCCAAGACGTTGCGCGAGTTGCCAGGTTTGCGCCTTGGTGAGATGCATCAGCGGCGTCTCGATGGAAAATTCCTTTTCGGTGCCGAGCCGCAGCGTCCTGGCCAGGCTTTGCAAGGTTTCATCGCGGCAATCGGGGTAGCCTGAGAAATCCGTTTCGCACATGCCGCCAACGAGAATCATAAGATCGCGTCTGTATGCCAGCGCCGCCGCGTAAGTGAAAAACAATAGATTGCGGCCCGGTACGAAGGTATTGGGCAGGCCATTCTCCTGCAACTCGATTGCCGCCTCCCGGGTCAGCGCCGTATCGCTGATCCGGCCTAATTCCGGTAGTTCGATGATATTGTCTTCGCCCAGACGCGCGCGCCATTTCGGGAAGCGTTTGGCCAGTTCCTCTCGCAGCTTCTGCCGGCAGGCCAGCTCGACCCTGTGCCGCTGGCCATAGTCGAACCCGACCGTTTCAACGCGGGAAAAACGGTCAAGAGCCCAGGCGAGACACACGGTCGAATCCTGTCCGCCAGAAAACAGCACCAATGCGGCTGTGGCCTGATGTTTGTCAGCGGACATTGTTTTTCCAAACACTTTCTCTGGACGCGGCTTTCGGCTAAATGAAGTGGCGAATTTTCGCACAGGCGCGGCATCGCCCGCAACTCACTTCCGGACCCTAACCCATATGACAGCGATCGTGGAAATCGTCGGGCGTGAGATTCTTGACAGCCGCGGCAACCCCACTGTGGAAGTGGACGTGGTGCTGGAAGATGGCTCGATGGGGCGCATGGGCGTGCCGTCGGGCGCCTCGACCGGCGCCTATGAGGCGCATGAGTTGCGCGATGGCGGGACGCGCTATCATGGCAAGGGGGTGTTGCAAGCCGTCGCGGGCGTCAACGGTGAAATTTTCACTGCGCTTGAGGGGTTCGAGGCGGAAGATCAAAGCGGCGTCGACCGGATTTTGTGCGATCTCGACGGCACGCCCGACAAGTCGCGCCTCGGCGCCAATGCCATTCTCGGCGTTTCGCTGGCCATCGCCAAGGCCGCGGCCATGGCAGGCGATGTGCCGCTCTACCGTTATCTCGGCGGCGCCGAGGCCCATCTCCTCCCGGTGCCGATGATGAACATCATCAACGGCGGCGCCCATGCGGACAACCCGATTGATTTTCAGGAATTCATGATCATGCCGGTGGGCGCAGAAACGTTTCGCGACGCGGTGCGCATGGGCGCGGAAGTGTTCCACACCTTGCGCAAGCACCTCGCCGATGCCGGGCACAACACCAATGTCGGCGACGAGGGCGGTTTCGCGCCGAATCTGGCAACGGCGATCGAGGCGCTGGATTTTATTATGAAATCCATCGAGGAGGCCGGCTATAAGCCCGGCCAGGACATGGTGCTGGCGCTCGACCCGGCCTCGACCGAGTTCTACCATAACGGCAAATATGAACTGGCCGGCGAGGGCCGCAGCCTCGATGCGCAAGGCATGACCGGCTATTACGCCGAGCTGGTGTCGAGTTATCCGATCGTCTCCATAGAAGACGGTCTGGCGGAAGACGACTGGGACGGCTGGAAGGCGCTGACACAGAGCATCGGCGGCAAATGCCAGCTGGTCGGAGATGATCTGTTCGTCACCAACGTCACGCGCCTCGCCAGGGGCATTTCTGAAGGCGCGGCCAATTCCATCCTCATCAAGCTCAATCAGATCGGCACGCTGACCGAAACCATGAATACCATTTCCATGGCGCAGGACGCCGCGTTCACCACCGTCATTTCGCACCGCTCCGGCGAGACCGAAGACGCCACAATCGCCGATATCGCCGTCGCCGCGAATGCCGGGCAGATCAAGACCGGGTCGCTATCGCGCTCGGACAGAACGGCCAAATATAACCAGCTCATGCGCATCGAGGAAGAGCTGGGCGATAGTGCTGAATATGCCGGCAAGTCGGTGTTGCGCCAACGCCCGATAACCTCTGCTTAAGACACTCGCCATAAGCTGACAGTTCTGTATGGGGGAAGGATTGGCGGCCGGTACGCTGATCGTCGGGGATTCATGACATTTCGTAGTGCGTTCGTCACACTCATTTGCTTCGGACTGTTGGGTTATTTCGCCTATCATTTGTTTGTTGGCGATAACGGGCTGGAAGCGCGCGCGCGTCAGCAAACCAAAATCAACTCACTGGAAGGGGAACTCAGCGGCCTTCAGGCGGTTCGCGCGCGCCTGGAGCGCGATGTGGCGCTGATGCGCGCGGACAAGCTCGATCCGGACATGCTGGATGAACGCGCACGCAAGATTCTGAATTTTTCTCACCCCAAAGACATTGTCATACTGGACAAACCAGGCACGACTCCGGCAAAGCCATAGTTCGCGCCCGGCCCAGTAGACATTCAAAACTTGCATAGCAAGAAATTACCATTGAATTACAGTCTGTTATACAGACATCTCCCGTTTTGCACAGGTCTGGCATAACAA
>JADFHH010000362.1 GCA_022567275.1 Pseudomonadota bacterium
GATCATGAAAAACCACGAACCGAATTGCGGCGCGCCCCAGGGATTGCCCCAGGGGCGGACGCCTTCGGAAATCAGCTTGGTCCACTCGAAGACTTGCATGCCGACGAAGGACGCGCCGAACAATGCGGTCGCCAGGATCAGCCAGGTGGTTATCTTGCGCTTTTTGCGGTAACCGAAATTGACCGCCATGGCCATGGTGCCGCTGGAGCTAATCAGAATGAACGTCATGATGGCGATCAGGATCAAAGGCACGTC
Source organism: Pseudomonadota bacterium (assembly GCA_022567275.1). GTDB lineage: Bacteria > Pseudomonadota > Alphaproteobacteria > Rhizobiales > Methyloligellaceae > UBA2767. The sequence continues at coordinate 256 of JADFHH010000362.1, forward strand.
CTCACCGCCGATATGCAGCGAGAAAATCTCGCTCGCATTGGGCCACGGGATGGTCGTGGAGGAGCGAACCGTCATGTAGGACAACAGGAAACAGCTGAAAATAAAGGTATCGGAAAGCAGGAAAATCCACATCATGGCCTTGCCCCAGGGCACGCGCTTGAACGCCCTCTGGTCCGAGGACCAGTCGGAAACAAAGCCGCCCATTCCCGGGGGCAAGGCAACGGCTTGCGCCGTGCTTGTCGTGGATTTCGCCATTTGTTGTTCCCCTCGTTACCCGTGCCCGATGAGTTGCATGATCATTTCCAGGTTTGTTCCGGTAAACAACAGGAAGAACAGAACCAGCCACACGCCCAGCAGATAATGCCAATAGGTGGTGCAGATGCCGACAATCTGGCGCACATCATCGCGCGTCCCGCCACGCCGGAGTTTGAACACGGCATTGACCCAAACAACCAGGCCGCCCAGCAGATGCAGGACATGTATCCCGGTTATCAGAAAGAACAGGGCGATCGCCGCGTTCGAAAAATCGTAATTTCCCATCTCCGCCAGCTGACGCCAGGCGACAACCTGTCCGATGATAAATGCAACCGTGAAGGCGCCGCCGCCATACAAGCCCAGCCTGACGCCATCGATAGCCCCGTGCGACGCGGAATATCGCGCCCACTGCATCGTCACACTGGCCAATATCAGCATGATGGTGTTCTGCCACAACAGCCAGGGCTGGGGGAGAGGGCGAAAATCCTCGAACCCCAGGCGCCCGCCATAGGCAACGGTCAGCAGAAAGAACAGGAAGGTGACGACCGCGAGAATCACCCGCAGCGCAAGTTGCGGCGCCGACGCGGTGTCCGCGGCATTGTCGCGAAGACCGTCATGGTTGTCATCCGCCAGCCACGGTTTCTCCATTAGCTGGCCAAAAATACTCACTTTTTGGCTTTCCTCCGTGCGGTTTTCTTGCCGCCCTTTTTACCGAACACCTCATCGTTGGAGACATTCTGCGGCACGAAATCGTCCGGCGCGCCGGGCAACGCATATTCATAGGCCCAGCGATACACCACCGGCGTTTTCTTGCCCCAGTTGCCGTGCCCGGGCGGCACTTCCGGCGTCTGCCATTCCAGTGAACACGCCTTCCACGGATTGTGGCCGGCGGGTTTGCCTTTGAAGTAGCTGCGCGCCATATTGTAGAAGAATACGAGCTGGGCAAATCCGACAATGAAGGTCATGATCGAGATGAAGGCGTTCAGATCGCCGACGCTGGAGTCGATGAAACTGGTTTCACCCAGCTCGAAATAACGCCGCGGTACGCCGACGAAGCCAAGATAATGCATCGGGAAATAAATCAGATAGGTTCCCAGAAACGTCACCCAGAAGTGAAATTTGCCCATGGTTTCGTCGAGAAACCGCCCGGTGATCAGCGGGTACCAATGGTAAATCGCCCCGAATATGACCAGGATCGGCGCCACGCCCATCACCATATGGAAATGGGCGACCACGAACATGGTGTCGGACAGCGGCACGTCGATGGCGACATTGCCGAGGAACAATCCGGTGATGCCGCCATTGGTGACGGTGATGATGAAGCCGATACAGAACAGCATCGGGATCGTCAATCTCACATTGCCGCGCCACAAGGTGAGCGTCCAGTTGTAGAGCTTCAGCGCGGTCGGGATGGCGATGATCAGCGTCGTGGTGGCGAAAAAGAAACCGAACCACGGGTTCATGCCCGAAACATACATGTGATGCGCCCAGACGATGAAACTGAGCGCGGCGATGATCACAATGGCCCAAACCATCATCCGGTAACCAAAGATGTGCCGGCGGGCATGAACGGAGATGAGATCGGACACGATGCCGAATGCCGGCAAGGCGACGATATAAACCTCCGGGTGTCCGAAAAACCAGAACAGATGCTGGAACAATATCGGGCTGCCGCCGCCGTAGCTGAGATGTTCCCCCAGCGCGACGATGTTCGGCATGAAAAAGCTCGTGCCCAGGAGCCGGTCGAACAGCAGCATGATGCAGCCGACGAAAAGCGCCGGAAATGCCAGCAGCGCCAGAATGGTTGCGGTAAAAATCCCCCAGACCGTCAGCGGCAAACGCATCAGCGTCAGGCCCTTGGTTCGCAACTGCAACCACGCGGACTTCATCGGCCGGCCATCAGCGTCGAGAGCCTGACCTTCGAACCAGCCAGTCGCGTCGTTGGCCTCGATCACCACGATCTCGATGCCGGTACGCGCACCGCGAAATTCTGGCACGCCCGCATCGACCTCGACACCACGCTCGGTCCGCACGAGGTAGAGCTTCCACTTCCCGCCCAGGCGAGCGCCGACGTCAAATCGCCCCTGCGCGTCCGTAACCCCGGATCCACCCGGCAACCCACCCTGCGTATCCCATGCTCGTATCGATACGCCGACACAGGGCGTGCCGTCGGCGCGCACGAGCCGTCCGCTCACTCGTGGATGCGCGGTCAAGACCACGTCGACAGTCGTGGTCTCGCCACCGACGAACTGCGCGACGACACGGTGAGATTCGTAGCCCCGCTTTATGACCCACAGCGCGAGTTT
>JADFHH010000363.1 GCA_022567275.1 Pseudomonadota bacterium
CGCCGCTTATGGTACACGTACCACCGCACGGCACGCGCCTTGCTGGCGGAAAAAATCGCTCCGGTGAAATAGGTCCCTATCAATGAGCACTGGTATAAGGCGAAAGAATCACGAAAAGGCACCGCCAAACCCTCCGCGTTCGATTTAGTTATGCAATTGAATCATAACGCATTATAGGGGTTTGGCGGTGCCTTTTCGTGATTCTTTCGGGCTAGACAAGCTCGCCTTGGGTATTTTCGATACAACTCACTTCATGATGCACCACTTTGAGCTTGATATCGGCAACCCCGGTAAAGGCTGACAATTGGACGGCGATATCGGGACGCGCCTTGGCCACGAATGACTGGCATTCCGTCTTGCTTTTGAAAAACTCCGGAAACTCGCCAACCATCATGGCGACGGGCTGGGTATTCGAAGTCATAAAGAGAACGAGAATTGCTTTCCACATCGGCTTACCCCTTTAGCTTGCCTGGTCCCTTCTCCTCCCTATCTCTGCCCCTCTTGCGCGGAGGCGCAGATCCTTTCCGGCGCGCCAAACCAACAGGCCCGCACCGATGGACCTACTGTGGCAATCAGTGTGGCAAAGAACTCTTACCCGAGGGTAAACGCGGGAAATGCCTGTCCCGATACAACTTTAAGTAGAGTTTTCAACGGATTCAGCCAACTACGCGTCAGGTTTGGCACTCCAGAAATCCGATAATCGCGCGGTTGACCACGTCCGGGTGCGTAACCGGAGACATGTGGCCGGCGTCGGGGATTTCCTGATATTCCACATCGGGAATGGCCCCGAGGAGGACTTCCACGATCGCCCTTGCCGATGGCCGGGTGTGCCTGGCGCACATGAGCAGGGTGGGCCAGGCGAATTTGCTGAAATCCGCTGCCTTCAGGGCGCCGGCGGCTTGCGCCGAAATGCCAAACCAGTCATCGGCAACGCGGCCAATAGTCTTGACGACATAGGCGCGTATTTGGTCATCCAGATTAGCAAAAGCGCCGGGCCCGCCCCAGAAATCAACAAATAGCTGCGCGGCCGATTCATCTTCGCCAAATCGGTTCAGGACAATCATGTCATGGGCGAGTTGCAAATAGTCATAGCGGCGGGGGTCGCCCTTCTCTTCCAGCAGATTGAAAAATACCGGCTCGATCAGCGTCACGCTGGCGATTGCTTCGGAATGCTCCAAAGCGATGCGCGCGGCAATGGTTCCGCCGAGCGAGTGCCCGACAAGATGAACCGGACCCTCCGCTCCTTGCATAAGCTTGGCGACAATCGCGCCGTCATGCCGGAAATAGGGTTGATTGTCTTGTGGCAGAGCGCCGCTCTTGCCGTAGCCGTGGAAATCCGGCGCCATGAGAGTAAACCGGTCGCGAAGCCTGTCCATGAGCGGCTTCCACTGGCCGCTATGGCTGCATGAACAATGCAGCAGGATAACCAGCGGCCCTTCTCCCGCCTCCCGGTAGTTCACCTCTATTCCATTGACCTCAACGCTCGGCATGTGGTCTCCCATGAAAAAGCTGGCAAGAGCCCAGGGTTCTTTTGCCCATAATGCGGGTGCGCCCGCAACCGCATTACGGTACGAAAGAACTTTTCCTGAGATGCGCCTTCGCCTGCCCTTCCGGGACCGTGCGGGCAACCGGGCAAAAGCTTTGCTTCAACAAACTGTAGTGCCGGCTGGCCCAAGAGGCTAGACTCCGGCTCTGTCATTTTCCGAATACGCCGGATTTTCAAACATGCGAGGTCAGAGCCCATGCGCAAGTCTGTCATTCTCGTCACCCGCAAACTGCCGCAAGCCGTCGAAGCGCGGCTTAAGCGCGATTATGACGTCCGGCTCAATCCCGATGATACGCTCTATAATCGTGACGAGTTGATAAAGCTGGCCGAGGACGCCGACGCGATCGTGGCATGCCATACCGAGCAATTCGATGCGGAGATGTTCGGGCAATTACCTGACTCGGTGAAAATCATCGCCAATTTTTCCGTTGGCTACGACCATGTGGATACCAGGAGCGCGAAGAAAGCCGGCGTCATCGTCACCAACACGCCCGATGTCCTGTCCGACGCAACGGCGGAAATCGTCATGTTGCTCATTCTGGGCGCCGCGCGGCGCGCCGGCGAAGGCGAGAAGCTCGTACGCACGGCCGCCTGGAAGGACTGGAGCCCAGCCTTCATGGTCGGCACGCAGGTGACCGGCAAACGGCTCGGTATCGTCGGGCTTGGCCGCGTCGGACAGGTGGTCGCGCGGCGCGCGCGCGGCTTCGATATGGAGATTCACTACCACAACCGCACGCGGCTGCGGCCAGCGCTGGAAGCGGGCGCAATATACCACGAGACACTGGAAGACTTGCTGCCCCACTGCCAATTCCTGTCCCTCAATGCTCCCAGTCTGCCTGCCACGCGAGGCATGCTGAATGCGGCACGTATCGCACTGCTTCCCGACGGCGCCATCGTCGTCAATGCGGCGCGCGGCACGCTGGTCGATGACGATGCGCTGATTGCCGGGCTTAAGGCCGGAAAGCCCGCCGCCGCAGGCCTCGACGTCTACAATAATGAGCCGGCCATCGACCCGCGCTATAAGGAATTGCCCAACACCTTCCTGCTGCCGCATATCGGCTCGGCGACTGCCGAGACCCGCGACGCCATGGGATTCCGCGCGCTGGACAATCTCGATGCCTTCTTCGCCGGGAAAGAACCAGGCGACCGGGTAGCCTGACACGGTATCGTGAAAACCGTCCCCGCACCCATACCCGGAACGCAAGCCTGCCCTGCGCTCCTGACCGGTGGCGCCGGCTGGCGAACTGCTGTATCCGCGCGACA
>JADFHH010000364.1 GCA_022567275.1 Pseudomonadota bacterium
CCATCAGGGCCCTTCAATCAGCACCTACCCCCTTGCGCTACACACTGGCGGTCATGCCGGTTTATCCCACACCCCTTGAGCCACAAAATAAATATGCCTTAATGACATATTTATCCTTGTATAAATATGCTCTGACGCCATATATAAGCCATGAGGGAAACGGAATATATGCGGCGGGCAATCCGCGATCTGGCGAAGCTGCCGAAGAAAGACGCCAAGCGCATCGTGGACAAGATCAAGCAGTATGCCCGCGCGCCGGATGAGCTGGCCAACAATGTGACCGAGATGATCGGCGAAGACGGCAAGCGACTTCGGGTCGGCAATTACCGTATCCTGTTTGACGAAGATGATAGAGTGGTCACTGTGTTGCGGGTGCGCAAGCGCGACGAAGCTTACCGGGATTAGGAGAGAGGCATGACCAGAAACGGAAATGCAAACGGATATGCCCAGGTCTTCAAAGGGCCGGACGGCCAGCCTATGGTGCTGCTGCGCGTCGCAGACCTTGCCGCCCTCATGCAAAACGCCACGGCGGCAGAAAATCAGAAGGACCGCGGCGACTTCGGGAAAGCGTGGGCGACGATCGATTTCACCAAGTCCGAGGAAGCCACGGACGCCATAGTCAAACTGTTCGGCAGCATAGCCTCTGGTTTCCTTGAAACCACCTCTGACGAAAACGCTTATCGCGACGCCAAAGCTGCCCTCGCCAGCGGTAACGACGAGGTAGTGCCGGGCGATATGGTCGAGCGCCTGCTCGCGGGCGAAGCCCCGCTCAAGGTCTGGCGCGAACATCGCGGCCTGAAGCAGACCGAGCTTGCATTCACGACCGGTGTCGGACAAGACGTGATTTCGAAGATCGAAAACAACAAGCGCACCGGTGACGTGGCTACCCTCAAGGCACTGGCTGCTGGCCTCGGCGTGCTGGTCGACGATCTGGTGATTTGAGGACCGGACTATGAGCAAGACACGAACCGAAACCGACTCCTTCGGACCCCTGGAAGTTCCAAGTGACAAATATTGGGGCGCGCAGACGCAGCGCTCACTGGGCAATTTCAAAATCGGCGATGAGACCTTGCCGTCCCCGCTCGTGCGCGCGCTGGGGATCGTCAAATATTGCGCCGCGCACGCCAATATGGAAATGGGCCTGCTCGATGCAAAACTCGGCCAGGCCATATCGCAGGCCGCCAGGGAAGTCACCGCCGGCGATCTCGACGATCATTTCCCGCTGGTGGTGTGGCAGACGGGTTCCGGCACCCAGTCGAATATGAACGCCAACGAGGTGGTCGCGAACCGGGCGATCGAGATATTGGGCGGCGCGATGGGATCGAAAGAACCCGTCCACCCCAACGATCATGTGAACCGGTCGCAATCCTCCAACGACACATTTCCAACCGCCATGCATATCGCCACCGGCGAGCAGGCGGTGCACGCGCTTCTTCCGGCGTTGCGAAAACTGCGCGATGCGCTGGATGGCAAGGCGCAGAAATGGCGGGACATCATAAAAATCGGCCGCACCCATACCCAGGATGCGACGCCGGTGACCCTGGGTCAGGAATTCTCCGGCTATGTGGCGATGGTCGATAACTCCATCCGCCGCATCGAACAGGCCCTGCCGGCCATTTTTGAGCTCGCCCAGGGCGGCACCGCCGTGGGCACGGGACTGAATACAAGGAAGGGTTTCGCGGAAGATTTTGCCGAACGGGCCGCCAAATTCACCAATCTGGCGTTCAAAACCGCGCCCAACAAATTCGAGGCGCTCGGCACCCATGACGCCATGGTGGAAATATCCGGCGCTTTGAACTCTGTTTCGGTCTCCCTGTTCAAGATCGCCAACGATATTCGCTTTCTGGGTTCAGGCCCCCGCTCGGGTTTAGGCGAGCTGGAATTGCCGGAAAACGAGCCCGGCTCCTCAATCATGCCGGGCAAGGTCAATCCGACACAATGCGAGGCGCTGACCATGGTTTGCACCCAGGTGATGGGCAATCACACCACCTGCACGATCGCCGGAAGCCAGGGCCATTTCGAGCTCAATGTCTACAAACCGGTGATCGCCTATTGCGTCCTGCAATCGATCCGCCTGCTGGCCGATGCGAGCGTCTCTTTTACCGATAATTGCGTGGCCGGCATCGAACCGAATCGCGAACGCATCGCCGATCTGGTGGAACGCTCGCTCATGCTGGTGACCGCGCTGGTGCCTGAAATCGGTTATGACAAGGCCACCGAAATCGCCAAGGCCGCGCACAAGAACGGCACGACATTGCGCGAGGAAGCATTGCGGCTGGGCTATGTAAGCGAAGCCGATTTCGACCGCATCGTACGGCCCCAGGACATGGTTGGGCCGAGCGGCTAGAGAATGATTCCCATGGCGCACAAACCGCGAAAGCGATCCCTGACCATCGCCGGGCACCGCACCAGCATTTCTCTTGAAGACGATTTCTGGGAGGCGCTGAATGAGATGGCCATTACCCGGAACCGTTCGGTCCCGGCGCTCATTGCGGCAATCGACGCAACGCGGGGGAGCTGCGCTTTATCAAGCGCCATACGCAGCGCCGTCCTCGCCCATTCTCGAGCAGGCATGCGTGGCCCTAGTTCTGCGTCTCCTCCTCAAAAGGAGTAAATCCGTCTGAGCGTGGTTGCGCGGGCGGTGGCGGTGCGGCTGGAATTGCACTGACATCCGGGAGGGGAAGCTGGGTAGGCGCCTGAAGTGTATCGGGCGCTTCCGGCGGCTGCGGCGGCGCGGCTGGAATTGCACCACCATCCGGGAGAGGAAGCCGGGTAGGCGCCTGAAGTGTATCGGGCGCTTCGGGTGG
>JADFHH010000365.1 GCA_022567275.1 Pseudomonadota bacterium
GGGCGTGTTGACGATGATGAGGTTGTCGATGCCGAGCGTTGAGACGAGCGCCCGTTCGGAGTGGATATAGCAGTCGGTCGTGTCCTCCAGGACGCTGACGGATTGGCCATTGACGGCGTTGCCCTCGTTGTCGCGAGGGGCGAGGTCCCAGAGCGCCGACCAGGAGCCGACGTCGCTCCAGCCGGCGTCGAGCGGTAGCATGGCTGCAGCGTTCGTCTTCTCCATCACCGCGTAGTCGATCGAAATCGCCGGGCTTTTGAAAAAAGCCCTCTCGTCAAGCCTGAGGAACCCCAGGTCCTCCCGCGCGTTTTCAACCGCCGGTGTCACGGCGGCAAGAATGTCGGGCGCGAGGCGCTCAAGCTCGGTGAGAAAGCTCGCCGCGTGCAGCACGAAGATGCCGCTGTTCCAGTAGTACCCGCCGTTTTTCACATAGTTCTCAGCGGTTTTGGCGTCGGGTTTTTCGCGAAAGGCACTAACGGTGTAGGCGGCCCCGTCGCTGCCCTTGATCGCGTCCCCGCGCTGGATATACCCGTATCCGGTATGCGCCGTCTCGGGGGGGATGCCGAACAACACGAGCTTGCCGGTCCGTGCGACATCGGCCGCCAGTGTGACCGCTTCGGCAAATGCGGCCTCGTCACGAATGATGTGGTCGGAGGGACAGACTGCCATAATGGCGTCAGGATCCATCTTGGCGAGTGAAAGCGCGGCGGCGGCGATCGCTGGCGCGGTATTACGCGCCACGGGCTCGAGGATGATGGCGTGCGGCGTGATCACGGCATCGTCCAATTCGTCGCGCACAAGAAACCGGTGGGCCTCGTTGCAGACGATCATCGGGCGTTCGAAACCAGCCTCGCTGCGCAACCGTCTTGCCGTCGCCTGCAGGGGAGAGCAATCGAGGCCGTCGATGAAGCGGATGAATTGTTTGGGGTAGAGCGCGCGCGACAGCGGCCACAGCCGGGTTCCGGCGCCACCTGAGAGGATAATCGGGTAAATATGCATTACGCTCCCTGACAGAAGAGAAGAAGTGTTAGCGGCAATTCTCGAACCGGCGCTTGATCAGCGGCTTTATCGAGCGCACGGTGTCGCGTCATCTTGCGCGGGCCCTCAAGGCGCCAGATCACCAACCGCTGGCAAGACGTTCTTGGTGCTCACGCTCGTGCGCACGCCGCGCTTCAAGAGGTCCATCAGGACGACCAATCGCGCGCTCGAATTAACCGAAAGTATCGTTGCGACAACGCCATCGAAAGCGCCGCCTGTCATGCGGATTTGCTGCCCGACCCGGTAGGGTGCCGCCGGGCAAGTGATCGCTCCGTCGCTCTCGCGACTTTTCAGGGCCTCGATGAATTCGTCGCCGAGCATCGCCGGCTCGCCGCCGAACCGAATGATCGTCTTGATGCCATAGGTCGAGAGAATCGGCCGCCATTGCGCACGGTGGAGAGGAACTTCCACGAACAGATACCCCGGGAACAATGGGTGCAGCTTGTCCACATAGCGGCGCCCATGGCGGACACGCTTGGCGATCCTCGGGCAATAGGTCTCGAAACCCTGTCTGGCGAGGTGCTCGAGAGCGATGTGCTCCTTACCCAGATGCGTCATGGCGACCGCCCACCTTCCACGATGAAACTCGATGACCTCAATTGCCATTCTTCGCTTCCCAACGCGAAATAAAACTCTCGACGGCTTCTAGCTGAGCCACTAATTCTATCAATCGTGAACCAATATTTCTTAGACATTTGCGACTAACTTATCAATGGTTTACCCCAATTGCCATTAACAAGCTTCCTGCAGGGGGAGCCATAGATCACGAACTGGCCCATGCCCGCGGGAACCGCAAGAAGGCCGGTCAGTGGCGCTCAGAGCAGCGTTGTGCGGTCTGGCAGCGGTTCGAGAGAGACAAGCTTAAGCTTCTCACAGAGCCATGCAACAGTCTGGAACATGACCCAGCATTCCAGAGCGAAGACGGGAAAGCCAAGAAATCCGAGCAACGGCATCTCGAAGTAACGATAACCTTCGAGCGGTCCGAGAAACGCCAGGTCATAGGTCCACTTGGCAGCCGCCCAATAATTCCAGAACTCCCACAGCAAGCCACAGGTGGCGCCGGCACCGAGAAGTCCAAGGGTCCGGCCCCAGCGCCCGTTCTGCCAATCTCCCAGCAGGCTTGGCGCCCCCAGGCGGTGGTTGATCGGATCCAAAAGCATCAACCAGCCCAACCATAAGGTCAGGCTTCCGATGGGGGCCTGCACGGCGATGGGAAAAGCGGCGAATAACAGCCCGGCAACAACGAAGAGGCTGCGCGTCAACGGCCTGAAGTAAAGTTCCCATCCGGAGACCCGGTGCAGACCCAGCCCCTGGTAGAGCTGGGCAAAAAGAAACATCGCGGGGCAAATGGCCCCAAAAGCGAAGAAATAGACCGAATACCGGTGCACAAGATTCTCCGGAAGGCCGTGGTATTCCCACGCGCCCATGAACGAAAAGTTGATCCAGTCGAACAGCAGCCACAGGGGAACACTCGCCAAGAAGCATAGAACAAAGCGCTTCGGGCGTTGGCGAACAGGCGACCCATGAAAGGCTGGCAGGTCACGCCCGCGCCTGCTCTGAAGAACCAGAAGTCCATCGAGCAAGACCAGCACGCCCACCCAGGAAATCGGTGTGGTGTGGACAGCAAACCAGCGAGCCAGGGTCTGTAACGGGCCCGTAGGAGGTGAGAGTTCGGCATCCGGTATGACGGCCCATCCGCGCGACGAAACATCGATGAGCCATCGGGTTTCGCATAAAAATATCGTCGCCAGGCCGAACACGAGGGTGAG
>JADFHH010000022.1 GCA_022567275.1 Pseudomonadota bacterium
CCTGCTGATGTCGACAAAGCATGACGACCTGGGACAACGGGATAAGCCTTCATCAGTGCGCCTTGATCGTCAAAAATCTGTACATCATTAAAAGTTACAATGAATACATAAGGCAAAGAAATGAATGCAAGCACCAAGACGGCGCCCCACGTGACAGCCGTTTGTCGGATTCTATCCATGTTCCACATTTACTTTCAGATGATCAGTAGAAAAGAGTTATTATACTGTGGCGAAAAGTTGGGCGAACCCTGCGGCATCAGCACATAAACCTGACGCAGCTTCGCAACGATCTCTTCCATCTTGTGCCTCTTCTTCGGCATTCTCGGTTCTCCTCAGAGCTATTACTCACACTTTGAGTCGGGACACTTCAGAGGGCGAGACCCACTGCGATGAACAGAAGTGGTATTTCATTTTCGATAAAACCCGACGGTGACCTACTTACAGTTGGGAGACCCTATACAATCAGTGAGCGTCTGCCAAGCTCTGAAGCGCGGGCTTCGAGGCACCGGGATTGGCTGGAACTTCGGAGCGGTCGTTCAGGGGCGGATAGGGGCTGGATATCACGTCAATGTGTGGCCCGGAGAACAATGCTGATAAATGCGGATTCCGCAACTTATTGATTTCATGTATGAAAATGGTGCTGCCGGTCAGGATTGAACTGACGGCCTCTCCCTTACCAAGGTGTGCGTCATCTCTCTATTTCCCCCATTTTTTCATAGCATTGGGGGCTTCGCTGGTATCGCGCTGTACCGGGTATGTACGAAACCGCGCCCGGATATCAGCCTGATTTTCCTCGGCATGGCCATACACGCGATCAGGCAGGGCGGGGTTTTTCCACCGGCCAGCCTTCGCCGCAGTGATCGGATCGACGCCCTGACGGACTCGTAAGTGTGTGTAGAATCCATGCCGCGCCGAATGTGCGGTCAGTAGCTCGATACCGGCGTTTTTGCAGATGGTCGCCCACCGCTTCCGATACCCTCCTTTCGACTGGTAACCGAAAACAGTCGCTTCCAGCCGTTCGCCGGTCTTTCGGTTCATAGGCTGTTTCTCAGGAAGGTTCGCCAGTTCGATCATCATCTCGTGCGAGATATCGACCCACTGCGCCGCATGCCCCTTAGCCGCCTTTAGCCAGACACGTTGTTTTTTCAGGTCCAGATCATCGCGGGTCAGCGAGACGGCCTGATCGATCCGCGCCGCCGTCTCGAACATGAAGCGGACCAGAGCGGCATTGTAGATATCCGCGTGAGCGCAAAACCGCTCAACCCATTCCATGGTGAAAGGTTTGCGCTCGACCCGGCTTTGCTTTTTGCGCGCCTGATCCTGCGCAATGCGTTCGTTTTCGGTGTAGCCCGTGATCCTGATCGGTGCACAGTGGCCGAGATCGTGAGCGTTTTGCTGGACCATTTTCGCCACCAGCCGGACGCGATCCCGCGCTGGCTGCGGGACATTTCAGGTTCGGACGCCCAGGCGGCCGCGGACTATGTCGGCGATGATCGGGACGTGGCTTCGATCACGGTTGCGGACACACAGGGCTACGTGGCGCATCTCAGACAGGTCCCGAACCGTCGTGGTGGAACGCTCTCTACTGGATCCCAGCGTCATTACCTCAATAGCCTCTCGAACCTCTACAGGCGGGCTCAGGCCGAGGGTGTAGTGCCGCCCGGCTGGAATCCGGTTGCAGCCCTCATGGAGAGACCCCAGGGCCGGCCCCCGGAGGCGAAGTGGCTCGAGCCGCACGAGATCGCCCTCCTGCTCGAGTCGGCTAGGACGCTACCGCCGTCGAAGGATCCACGCGAACTCGAATCCATCTATCCGTTGCTGGCCACATTGGCCCTCACCGGAGCACGGCGGGCGGAGGTCTTGGGCCTCCGAGTAGACGACGTCAGTTTCCGCCATCGGGTGATTCACCTTCGAGAGAATCCATGGAGGCGTCTGAAGACCGCCGGCAGCGAGCGATGTTCGTGCATGTCGGCACCTCGAACACGGCCGTCGTGATCGCCCAAGGCGCCGATCCGCTCCTGCATCCCGGTCAATCCCATGTGTTCCATCCCACCGGCCGAGGGATCGGTGGCTGGTCCGTGGCCGTCGTCACGGACCGCCAAAGACAGAACGGTGGCTTCTTCCCGAACGGTAATATGTACACGTGTCGCCTGCGCGTGGCGCAGCACGTTGGACAGCGCCTCCTGCATGGCGCGGCGCTCAGTGTTGAGCCGCTCCAGCGTGGCGGCAATCTCGGCGATCTGCGTCTCGTCCTCGCTGCTGAGCAATTGCGCCGCCAGATCGGCGCGGCCAATGCGCCCGCCGGCATTGAGGCGCGGCCCGAGCACGTAACCCAGATGGTAGCTGGCCGGCGCCGATGTCAGCCTGGCGGTGTCGGCAAGGATCCGAAGGCCGGGATTGCGCCGCTGCCGCATGACCTGAAGACCTTTTGCCACCAGAGCGCGGTTGAGACCCCTCAGGGGCACGATATCGCACACGGTGGCGAGCGCCACCAGATCGAGCCATTGCAGCAGGTTTGGCGCCGCGACCTCATCCCCGTACCAGTCCTCGCGCCGCAACTGCCTCACGGTGGCCACCAGAAACAGAAAAACCACGCCGGCCGCGGCCAACTGCCCCTGCCCCGAAATATCATCCTGGCGGTTGGGATTCACCACCGCCAGCGCGTCAGGTAAATTCTCATCGCTCTGATGATGGTCGAGAACGATGACATCCGCACCAAGCTCGCGGGCGCGCGCAATGGGTTCATGGGCGGCGGTGCCGCAATCGACCGTAATGATCAATTTTGCCCCGTCTTCGATCAGTTGTTCGAACGCGGCAATATTCGGCCCGTAGCCTTCAAGGGTCCGGTCGGGAATATAAAATTGCGTCGCGTGGCCATGCGCCGCGACAAAGCGCCGAAGCAGGGCCACGCTGGCCGCGCCATCCACGTCATAGTCGCCAAACACCGCCATGGGACGCTTGTCACGGATGGCGCGCGCCAGACAGTCAGCTGCTAATTCCATGTCCTGCAAAGTTGCGGGGTCCGGCATCAGCGATTTCAGCGTCGGGTCGAGAAAATCGGCGGCTTCATCCGCGTCCACGCCGCGCCCGGCCAGCAGGCGGGCGAGAATTTCGGGAACATCGTGCTGCTGCGCGATTGCGATCGCCAGCGACTCTTTCTCGCGCGCCAATCGCTCGACCCACCGCAAGCCGCGCGCCGAGCGTTCAACCCGCAAGAATGCGGGCCTGGGTTCAGTGCCATGCCCTTTATGACGGGCCGTCGGTTTTTCCAGGGCCATGTTCGGTTCTGATCCAGCGCACGGTGCGGGTCCTGGCGCGCATGACGACCGTTTCGGTCTCGATACAATTGGCTTTGATGCGCACACCCTGCAACATGGAGCCGCTGGTCACGCCGGTCGCCGCGAACAACACGTCGCCGGAAGACAAATCTTCCATGAGATATTTCCGGTCGATGTCCTCGATACCAATCTCCACCACCCTGGCGCGATGCTGATCGTTCGTGGCGTGCAGCCGCGCCTGCATCTGACCGCCGATACAGCGCAAGGCCGCGGCGGCGAGCACGCCTTCGGGGGCGCCGCCGATACCCATATAGATGTCGATGCCGGTTTCTTCCGCATTGGCGGTGTGAATGACCCCGGCGATATCGCCATCGCCAATCAGCCGGATCGCGGCGCCGGACCTGCGCACGCTTTCGAGCAGTTTTGCATGTCTGGGGCGATCGAGAATACACGCCGTAATCTCTTCAATCGGCACGCCCTTGGCTTTCGCAAGGGCGTTCAGATTGTCCTCAGGCGAGGCATCCAGATCGACCAGTCCCGGCTCGAAGCCCGGCCCGATCGCTATCTTGTCCATGTAAATGTCGGGCGCATGCAACAAGCTCCCCTTTTGCGCGAAAGCCACCACGGCCAGTGCATTGGGTTCCGCTTTTGCGCAAATCGTCGTGCCTTCGAGCGGATCTACGGCGATGTCGATTTCCGGTCCGGTGCCCAGGCCGACCTGTTCACCGATATAGAGCATCGGCGCTTCATCGCGTTCGCCCTCGCCGATGACAATACGCCCGGTGATGGGAAGGGCGTTCAGCTCCTGGCGCATGGCGTCCACGGCAGCCTGATCCGCCGCGACTTCATTTCCACGGCCGCGCCATTTGGCGGCAGCCATGGCGGCCACTTCCGTGACCCGCGCAATTTCCAGAGTCAGCATCCGGCTGAGACCGGTATCATTGTCAGCTGTTTTCGCCATTGGCGTCCCCTCCCCTCGCGGAACGTTGATGGTCATAACCGCTTATCACATTTTTTCAATGCGTATCATCCGCGGCGGTTCATTCACGTTACCTTCTTTTTCGATTATCCGCAGCGCCGCGCGAATAGCGGCCTCGGTCGTTTCGTGGGTAATCATAACAACCGGCAGCGGCGACCCGTCATCCGTGCGCGCGTCGAGCCCCGGTAACGCCGCACGCGGACGGTGCTGAACGATGCTCTCAAGCGAAATGTCCTGCTCCGCCATACGTCCGGCAATGGCGGCGAAAGCGCCCGGCCGGTCGAACACCGAAAGCGCGATATAGTAACCGCCTTCATGGGCGTGCATTCGGGCGCGTTCATAAGCTTTGAGACTGTTCGTCGCGCGCCCGAATGGCGGCATGATTGTGCCTCTTGCAATATCGAGAATGTCGCTGAGAACCGAGGACGCCGTGGGCCGGGCGCCCGCTCCTGGCCCGATCAACATCACATCGCCGGCAAAATCGCTATCGAAAGCCACGCAATTCATGACGCCGTCAACTTCAGCGATGGCGGTATTCTTTGGTACCATGGTGGGATGCACGCGCTGTTCAATGCCGCTGCCGGTCTTGAGCGCGATGCCGAGCAGTTTGATTCTGTAGCCCAACTCATCGGCCGCCACGATATCCGCCAGTGAAATAGATCGGATGCCTTCCACATAGATGGTGTCGATCGACGCCTCGACTCCAAACGCAAGCGTGGTCAGAAGCGTGAGCTTGTGGGCGGTATCGTGGCCGTCAATATCGAACGATGGATCAGCCTCGGCATATCCCGCATCCTGTGCTTCGCGAAGCACCTCGTCAAAATTGCGGCCCTGCTTCTGCATCCGGGTGAGGATATAGTTGCAGGTGCCGTTCAGTATCCCGTAGACGCGGGAGATATTGTTGGCGAGGAGGCTTTCGCGAATTGTCTTGATGGCCGGGATGCCGCCGGCGACGGCGGCTTCGAAATTGAGCGCCACGCCATTTTCATCGGCAAGTCTGGCGAGCGCGAGCCCATGGTACGCCAGCAGCGCCTTGTTGGCGGTCACGACGTGCTTGCCGGCCTTCAATGCCGCCTCGACGGAGGCTTTGGCGGCGCCCTCCTCTCCGCCGATCAGTTCCACGAACACATCGATATCATCGCAGCGCGCGAGCGCAACCGGATCGTCAAACCACTGGAAGCTCGAGATATCAACGGCGCGCTTCTTGTTTTTGTCACGCGCGGATACACCGCTGATTGCTACCCCGCGCCCGGCATTCGAAGCCAATGCGCCGCCACGTTGCGCCAGCAAATCGAGGACGCCGGCGCCGACCGTGCCGAGGCCGGCAATGCCTAGTTTGAGTGGATCAGCCATGCGAGATTACTTCGAGCGATATTGCGATGATGCAATGGGTACTATGTTGTGCATCGAATCCATAGGTTCGGCGAGGAATTTTTTAATATTGCGGGCCGCCTGCCTGATGCGCTGTTCATTCTCGACCAGGGCGATGCGCACATAGCCCTCTCCGAACTCGCCGAAGCCGATACCGGGCGATACCGCGACATGCGCTTTTTCAAGCAGCAGTTTTGAAAATTCCAGCGAACCGATCTGCTGATATTGCTCAGGAATTGGCACCCAGGCGAACATGGTTGCCGGTGGCGACGGAATTGGCCACCCGGCCCGCGCCAGATGTTCCACCAGGCAATCGCGCCGCGCCTTATACACCGCGCGGATTTCATCGACGCAGTCCTGCGGTCCGTTGAGCGCTGCGGCGGCCGCCACCTGGATGGGCGTGAAGGCGCCATAATCAAGATAGGATTTCACTCTCGCCAGCGCTGCTATCAGCCGTTCATTGCCGACGGCGAACCCCATACGCCAGCCCGGCATCGCATAGGTTTTTGACAGAGAGCTGAATTCAACGGCGATGTCGATTGCGCCGGGAACCTGCAAGATAGAGGGTGGTGGATTGCCATCGTAATAAATCTCCGCGTAGGCCACATCGCTCAGCAAGATGAGATCATGGCGCTTCGCATAGGTGACGATTTCGGAATAGAAATCGAGATCGGCGACCATCGCTGTCGGGTTCGAGGGAAAATTCAGAACCAGGGCGATAGGTTTCGGCACCGAGTGCCGCATGGCCTGATCAACATGCCTGAGAAACTCCTCATCCGTGCTCACCGGCAAATGGCGCAGCGCGCCGCCGGAGATGATGAAGCCAAACTCGTGGATTGGGTAGGTCGGGTTGGGAACGAGGATCATGTCGCCAGGCGCGGTAATGGCCTGCGCCATATTGGCGAAGCCTTCCTTCGATCCGAGTGTCGCCACGATTTGCGTATCCGGGTTCAGGCTCACACCGAAGCGCCGCTCATAATAAGCCGCCTGCGCACGCCTCAGGCCGGGGATGCCGCGCGAGGCCGAATAGCGGTTGGTATGGGGTTTCCAGACCGTCTCGACCAGCTTCTCGACGATATGGGGCGGGGTCGGCATGTCCGGATTGCCCATGCCGAAGTCGATAATATCATCGCCGCGCGCACGCGCCTCCGCCTTGAGGCGGTTCACCTCCTCAAATACATAGGGCGGCAGCCGTTTTATCCTGTGAAATTCCTGCACGGTTCTATCCCCAATTGCGCTGGTGAAATTATTCGGGTTTTTCTATCTCGCGGATCGCGTTTTTCTGGTGCTGTTCCTGTTCCGCGGTGAGCACTCGTATCGCTTCCTCCTGCTCGCCAGGGGATAAAATCCTGGTTGTGATCTTCTTCACGCCCGATAGTTTAGGATAGGGAATCGCCTCGACCGCGCAACCAGCCAGAGCGGTACACATGGCGAGCAGGCCAAGACTGAATGCAACTGTTCTGATCACGTTCATCATTGCTTGCTATTGCGCGGTTACAGGGAATCCATAAATTGATGTGTTGCGCATTAGACCCGTTAAATATCACAATCTCAGCCCAAGCGTAAACATGTATAGACTTAACGATATATGAATGACTAGGCTTCCATATGACCGATACAAACACAAACGGACATGATCGTGGCGAAGATACCGCGCAGCCTCCCCGCCCGGACCCAATAGAACTCGCGCGCAATTTCGCCCGCTTTCTGGAGCAAGGCGGCAAGGTCGCCAGCGCACTGGCACAACGTTCGAAAGATATGTCCGGCCCTTACAGCGTAACCAGCGAGGCCGGCGAAGCCGCCAAGGTGCTGGGCGAGGTCGCCAGACAATGGGTGAACGAGCCGGCGAAACTCGCCGGCGCGCAGGGTAAACTCCTGCAAGGCTACGCCGAATTATGGGGTCGCTCCGTGCGCCGCTTTCTTGGTGAAGAGGTGGAACCGGTCGCCAAACCCGAACGCGGCGATGCGCGCTTCAAGGACGCGGACTGGGATGAGAGCCAGTTCTTCGATTTCTGGAAACAGGCCTATTTGCTGACCGCGAAATGGGCCGATGAGATGGTCGAGGACACTGAAAGCCTCGATGAGAATACCCGGCGCAAGGCCGCGTTTTACGTCAACCAGATTTCCAGCGCGCTGTCGCCGTCAAATTTCGTTTTGACCAATCCCGAAGTGATGCGCGAAACGCTCGCGAGCAATGGCGAAAATCTGGTCAAAGGCATGGAGCAATTGGCCACCGATTTGCGCGAATCGAAGGGCGGGCTCCCGTTTCGCCAGTCCGATCCCGACGCCTTTGAAGTGGGGCGCAATCTGGCGGTAACGCCGGGCAAGGTCGTTTTCCAGAACGACATCATCCAGCTGATCCAATATTCACCAGCGAGCGAAAAAGCCTATGAGATCCCGCTCCTCATCGTCCCGCCGTGGATCAACAAATTCTATATTCTCGATCTCGTTCCGGAAAAATCCTTCATCGGCTGGGCGCTCGCGCAAGGGTTCACGGTTTTCATCATCTCCTGGGTCAACCCTGACGGGAAACTCGCCGGAAAAACGTTCCAGGACTATATGTTCGAAGGGATTCTTGAAGCGGTTGGGGCGGTGAAAAAGGCGACGGGCCAGGACAAGCTCAACGCGCTTGGCTACTGCGTCGGCGGAACGCTGCTCGCCGCCACCCTCGCCTATATGGCCGCGAAGGACGATGAGCGGATTGCCAGCGCAACATTTCTCGCCGCCCAGGTCGATTTCACCAGGGCCGGGGATTTGCTGGTCTTCATCGATGAGACCCAGCTCAAGGCGCTTGAGGAAATGATGGCCGAGCACGGCTATCTTGAAGGTTCGCGCATGTCGGCGGTGTTCAACATGCTGCGGCCGCGCGATCTGATCTGGCCTTATATCGTCAACAATTACCTGCTCGGCAAGCAACCACTGCCCTTCGATCTGATGTTCTGGAATTCGGATTCCACGCGCATATCCGCCGCCAATCACAGCTTTTATCTGCGCGAATTTTATCAGCAAAACAAGCTGGCCAAGGGAGAGATGGAGCTTGGCGGCGAGCGGCTGAAAATCGAAAAGGTTGGCCTGCCGGTCTATCAACTGGCAACCCGGGAGGACCATATCGCTCCGGCGCAATCCGTCTTTACCGGCGCCAAAATGTTCTCGGGCCCGGTCCGCTTCGTGCTTGCCGGTTCGGGCCATATCGCCGGGATCGTCAATCCCCCGGCGAAAAACAAATATCAGCACTGGACCGGCAAAAAGCTAACCTCGGGGAAAGGTTCCGCCCCCGAGCTTCAGGACTGGCTGGAAACGGCAAAAGAACATGCCGGCTCCTGGTGGCCGGACTGGTGTGCGTGGCTCAGCAAGCATTCCGGGAATAAGATCGCCGCATGCAAGCCTGGAGATGGCGCGCTCAAACCAATCGAGGATGCGCCAGGGTCATATGTAAAAACGCGTCATTCCTGAAGCCCCGCCAGTTCCGGAAAACCCAGCATCAGGTTCAGATTCTGGACAGCTTGGCCGGACGCGCCTTTGCCTAAATTGTCCAGCAGCGCCGTGACGACCGCCTGCGAGCCGTCCTCGCTGGCGAAGACGGTGAGGGCAAGTTCATTGGTTCCGTTCAGCGCTTCGGGCTCAAGCCGTGGCAGTTTCCTCCCCGCATCCAGCGCGGCAACGCGGACGCAGCGCTCACCCGCATAATGCGCCGCGAGCGCACCGTGGATATCGGCGGGCGTTAGCGATCCGGGCATCGACCAGAGCGGCAGCGGCAGTTGCACGATCATCCCCTGGGCGAAACGCCCCACGCTTGGCATGAATACGGGCGCATGGGAAAGACCGCTCCAGCGAGTGATTTCCGGCACATGTTTGTGTGACAGCGAATGGCCATAGGTGAAAAACGGCGGCCCTGAACTAGCACCGCGCGATCCATCCTCATATTCGGCGATCAGGCTTTTGCCCCCCCCCGAATATCCCGATACCGCATTGATCGTCACCGGCCAGTCAGGCTGGATGAGGCCGCCGGATACAAGCGGGTGCAAACAGGCGATCGAGGCAATGGCGTAACAGCCCGGATTAGCCACCCTTTTTGCATTGGCAATCAAGCCGCGCTGACCCGCCTGATATTCGGGAAAACCATAAACCCACCCTGAAGCCGTGCGATGCGCGGTCGAGGAATCGATCACCCGCGTCGCGGGGTTTTCAATCAGCGCAACCGCTTCGCGCGCGGCGTCGTCGGGCAGGCACAGGATCGCCAGATCTGCTGCGTTCAGAAATTCGCGCCGCGCGTCCACGTTCTTGCGCTCACTTTCGGGCAGATGCAACAACTCAATATCGCCGCGCCCCTCAAGCCGCGCCTTGATTTGCAGGCCGGTCGTCCCGGCTTCGCCGTCGATGAAAATCTTTGCGGTCATCGTGACCATTCCTAAAGAATTCGGGCGCCTCACCCGGAGACGCCCGACCATAAAAAATCGTCTGAGTGTCCGGAAAAGACCTAGCGTTTCGAGAACTGGAAGCTTTTTCGGGCCTTGGCCTTGCCGTATTTCTTGCGCTCGACGACGCGTGAATCGCGGGTCAAAAAGCCGCCCTTTTTCAGCACGCCCCGCAAATCCGGTTCATAATAAGTAAGCGCCTTGGAGATTCCATGACGGACGGCGCCCGCCTGGCCGGACAGCCCGCCACCGCGCACCGTACAATTGATATCATACTGATTGTTGCGCTCGACGGCCGCGATTGGCTGCTTCAGGATCATTTGCAGCACCGGCCGGGCGAAATATTCCGCATGTTCCTTGCCGTTGACGACAATTTGTCCTTTCCCCGGCTTGATCCAGACCCGCGCCACGGCGTCTTTTCGCTTGCCGGTGGCATAGGCGCGGCCTTGAGGGTCGAGTTTCTGCTCATATTTAGGCGCGGCTTCGGCTTCGGCTTGCGCTACCGGCGCCTGGCCCGTCAGCTCGCCAAGCTCTTCAAGCGTCTTCGCGGTTTCTTCGGCCATGGCGATTACGCGCTCCTCTTGTTCTTGGGGTTCATCTTGGCGACGTCGAGCGTTTCAGGTTCCTGCGCCTGATGCGGATGCTCCCCCCCCGCATAGACCTTTAAATTGCCAAACTGTTTGCGGCCAAGGACCCCGCGCGGCAACATGCGTTCGACCGCCTTGAGCAGGACCCGTTCGGGATGTTTGCCCTCAAGTATGTGGCCCGCCTTTGTCGATTTTATGCCGCCGGGATAGCCGGTGTGGCGGTAATAAATCTTGTCGGATTTCTTTTTTCCGGTGAGCGCCACCTTGCCGGCATTGATGACCACCACATTGTCGCCGCAATCCATATGCGGCGTGAATGTCGGTTTATGTTTGCCGCGCAAGCGGGTGACGATCAGCGACGCGAGGCGTCCGAG
>JADFHH010000366.1 GCA_022567275.1 Pseudomonadota bacterium
TAGCGCCCGCTGCCCTATCTCGGCTCGATCCTGATCAGCCTTCCGCGCGGCGCATCGGTCAGCACCCAGAGATACCCGTCCGGCCCCGCGCGCACGTCGCGGATGCGCGCGTTCAGCTCTTCGAGCAATATCTCCTGCCCCACCACCTTGTCACCGTCGAGGTCGATGCGGCGCAAATGCCGGTCCTTGAGCGCGCCAACGAACAGATCGCCGCGCCATTGCGGAAACCTCTCCCCATCGTAAAACGCCATGCCCGAGGGCGCGATCGAGGGGGTCCAGTGCAGCACCGGCTGCTCCATGTTTTTCTTGTGCGTGAGGTCGGAAATGATCGAGCCGTCATAATCGATGCCATAGGTGATCACCGGCCAGCCATAATTGGCGCCGGCTTTGAGGATATTGACCTCATCTCCGCCCTTTGGACCATGTTCTTGCGCCCAGACGATGCCGGTCCATGGATTGAGCGCCATGCCCTGCACGTTGCGGTTGCCATAAGTATAAATCTCCGGCAGCGCATCGGGATGATCGATAAACGGGTTGTCCCCGGGGATCGACCCATCGTCATTCACCCGCGCAATGGTGCCTTGATGATTGCGCCGGTTCTGGGCCTGGCCCATACGGCCCCGGTCACCCATGGAAATATACAGCGTGCCGTCGCGGGCGAACACCAGCCGCGAGCCGAAATGAAACCCGCCGGAAAGCTTTGGCTGCTGGCGAAAGATGATCGTGACGTCCAGAAGCGACAATCCCTCCAGCCGGGCGCGCGCGACCGCCGTGCCCTGCCCGCCGGGGCCCGGCTCGGCGAAAGAGAAATAGATCAGCGCGTTGGTCTTGAAATCCGGGTGCAGCGCCACATCGAGCAACCCGCCCTGGCCAATGGCGGCAATCTCCGGCAGGCCGCTCACCGGTTTTGATATTTGCCCGCTGGCCGTGACGATGCGCAACCGCCCGGGCCGCTCGGTGACCAGCATGCGCCCATCGGGTAAAAACGCCATGCCCCAGGGATGCACAAACCCTTGCGCAACGGTTACTGCGCGATAAGCCTTTTGCCCGGCCGCCGGCGCGCTGGCCGGGGCGAGGCCGATGAGCGCAAGCATGAGTGCGATCTTGAGCATGGGCCAACCCTACCACCTCTCGGCCCACGGGGCCGAAATCCCCGTAGGCCGATACTCTATAAACCAAATCATCAAGACAAGCCCGGTAATGACGAGGGAAATGCAGGGGGAGGAATGACGAATGTGGGACGGCGGTGTGCATGTTTGCCGGAGCGTCAAGTCTGCCCTAAGATAATCCGCAACTCCGGCTGGATTGGAGACATGCCACATGCCCATGCGTCGCGCGGTGCGCGTTTTTCTGAGCCTCGTCGCGGTCCTGTTCGCGGCGGCGCCGGCGTCGTCCGCGCCCTTCACCAGCAAGTGTCTGGCCATCGCGCAAAACCTTGCACCGGTGATGCGGGCAAACTACCGGGTGGCGCAACTGGCCAGCAATCAGGTCCGCCTCACATATCTCGGCCATTCGACTTTCATACTCGAAAGCGCCATGGGCATCCGTATCGCCACCGACTATGCGGGCTGGTACGGGACCGGCCGGCGCCCCGATGTGGTGACCATGAACCACGCCCATGAAACCCATTATACCGATACCCCGGACCCGGCGATTCCCCACATATTGCGGGGCTGGAACCCGAAGGGCGGCTGGGCGGAACACGATCTTACCGTCGGCGACGTCTATATCCGCAATGTGCCGACAAATATCCGCATCTGGGGCGAAGCGGGCACGGAAAAATTCGGCAATTCGATTTTCATTTTCGAGGTGGCGGGCCTGTGTATCGGCCATCTGGGGCATCTGCAACATGAGTTGAGCGCCCAGCAGCTCGGGCAAATCGGCCAGCTCGACGTGGTGCTCGTCGCGGTCGATGGCGTGTTCACTCTCGACCATGACGGCGTCGTGAATGTATTGCAGGAATTGCGCGCGCGCATCGTCATCCCGATGCACGTCTTCTCCTCCCTCGACGAATTCAGCGAGCGCCTGCGCGAAACCCATGACATTGAGGTGAGCGAGACCGAAAGCGTGGTGCTGTCACCGGCGGCCATGCCGGGAAAGCCCAAATTGCTGATCCTACGCAGCCCTTATGGATTCCGTTTTCCATCGGAATGACTGAGGTGAGAGGGAATGACGGCCAGGTGGCTGCCGCCAAGCCTCGGCCAAAAAATCCCGCTGGAAACTGCCGCGCGCATCGCCTACCACTCCCGCCATGGCCGAAATTCAATTGTCATATTATCTCTGGGCGACGCTGCTCGTGTTCACCGCCAGCATCGCCTGGACTACCAACTTCGTCGCCCTGCCCGGCAACTGGTTCGTGGTTGGTCTCGCCGCCCTGTTCGTGTCCGCCATGGGGAGCGGGGATGCGGCCCAGGGGCTCAACTGGCAGGCGGTCGCGCTGCTGGGGGTCATTGCCGCGGGTGGCGAGGCGCTTGAATTTTTCGCCGGCGCCGCCGGGGCGGTGAAGCGGGGCGCGAGCCGGCGCGCCATCGCCCTTGCCGTCGCTGGAACCATCGCCGGCAGTATCACCGGCGCGGTCATGGGGCTGCCAATCCCGCTCATCGGGCCGCTCATCGGCGCGCTCGCGGGCGGCGCGGGCGGCGCTTTCGCCGGGGCTTATCTCGGCGAGATGTGGAAGCATGGCGGTGCGGACAAAAGCATGAGCGTCGGCGTGGGCGCGGCCATCGGGCGGTTGCTCGGCACCCTGGGAAAACTGCTCGCCGGCGCCGTTATGATCGTGATCC
>JADFHH010000367.1 GCA_022567275.1 Pseudomonadota bacterium
CTGCCCGGCTGGTGGACAAACATCTCCAGAATATCGTGCGTTTCCTCCATCTCCACCATGAGGCGCACCGGCTCGCCATTGCCGCGCCCGCCGGGCAGCTTGCCGGCGTCAAGCGAGTAAAATTTTCCATTGGTGGCGAACAGCACCAGCGTATCGATGGTCGTTGCCGGGCGTGCGCGTTTGAGGCTATCGCCATCCTTGAATTGCAGGCTTGAGATGTCATCGAGATGGCCGCGCATGGCGCGTATCCAGCCCTTTTGCGACAGCACGATAGTGACCGGCTCTTGCTCGATCATGGCGGCGGCGATATTCACCTCCACCTCCGGCGCCGCGGCGAAAGATGTCCGGCGGCGCCCGGACTCGGTCTTCACTCCGAAGCGTTTCCTGATATCCCTGATTTCGCCCGTGATGCGCGACCATTGAAGCTTGTCTGACCCGAGCAATGTCTTCAACTCTCCCCGCTCGGCCTGCAACTTCTCGTTCTCACCACGGATTGCGATCTCTTCCAGCTTGCGCAACGCGCGTAAGCGCATATTGAGAATCGCCTCGGCCTGCATATCGGCGAGCCTGAAGACCCGCATCAGTTCGCTTTTGGGGTCATCCTCGTGGCGAACTATCGCAATGACCTGATCGAGATTGAGATAGGCGACCAAATAGCCAGCGAGCACATCCAGACGGTGATCTATTTTTGCCAGACGGTCGCGTGAACGCCGCTCCAGAACATTTTTGCGATGCTCAAGCCATTCATTCAGGACCTTATTAAGGGGCAACACATTAGGAATTTTGCCTCTGCTCAGCACATTCATGTTGAGCGAGATGCGCGATTCCAGATCCGTGAGCCTGAACAGCGATTCCATGAGCAATTCCGCATCGACGGAGCGGCTCCTGGGCACAAACACGATGCGGATTTCCTCCGCCGATTCATCGCGTATATCCGCCAGAAGCGGCAATTTGCGCGCCTGCATCAACTCGGCGATTTTCTCGATCAGCCGCGCCTTTTGCACCTGATAGGGGATTTCGCTGACGACGATCTGGTAGCTGCCGCGGCCGAGAGTTTCCTGTTCCCAGCGTGCCCGAACCCTGAAACCGCCGCGCCCGGTCCTGTAGGCTTCGATGATCGAGTCCGCAGGCTCGACAATGATGCCGCCGGTGGGCAAATCCGGGCCCGGCACATATTCGACGAGCTTTTCCACGCTCGCATTTGGATATTTGATGAGATGGAGCGCCGCGTCGCACAACTCGCCGGCATTGTGCGGCGGAATGCTTGTCGCCATGCCCACGGCGATACCGGTGGCGCCGTTGGCGAGAATATTCGGAAAATTCGCCGGCAAAACCACCGGCTCGCTTTCGCTGCCGTCATAGGTCTCGCGGAAATCGACCGTGTCGTCGCCAATATTTTCCAGCAGCGCCGCTGCCACTTGCGTCAGTTTGGCCTCGGTGTAGCGCATGGCGGCGGCGTTATCGCCGTCGATATTGCCAAAATTTCCCTGCCCCTCGATCAGCGGATAGCGCACCGCGAAATCCTGCGCCAGACGCACCAGCGCGTCATAAGCCGCCTGATCGCCATGGGGATGATATTTGCCGATCAGGTCGCCGACGACGCGCGCGCATTTCTTGAATCCGCCTTCCGGATCGAGTTTTAATTGCTGCATGGCGTAGAGCAGGCGCCGGTGCACCGGTTTGAGGCCGTCGCGCACATCGGGCAGCGCCCGGTGCATGATGGTGGAGAGCGCATAGGCGAGATAGCGCTCTTCCAGCGCCGCGCGCAGATCGATGGCTTGCGCGCCGTCTTCGGAGTTTTGCCGATCGCCCATATTTCACGATTATCTGACTCGCGCCGCTCGTACAATGATCGAACGATCAATCCGCGCCGAGCAAAGCGATCAGCCGCTCCCGTGCCGATGGCGGCTTGAGCTCGCGCGCGGACCAGACATGCTTGTTCAGGAAAAAGCCCGTCAGGCGGAAGCCATCCGCCACATCGCTTGACGTGGGACTTGCCCCCTCGCCATTGCCCGGCAACAGGAACCCCGGCAACGGCAGCAGCTTGTCCTTATAAGCCTCGCCACCGTCCCGGCTGACGGCACGGCCCGATTTTGGCGACACGTAGACGAGATTGCCGGTGGCGCCCGTTGCGGCGCAGGCGCCAAGATCGAGGCCGAAACCCAACTCCTTGAGCAATCCCATTTCCCAGCGCACCAGCAACACCGGCCAATATTCGCTCCCGGCCAGGGCCTCAAGAACCAGACGGGTCGCCTCGAACAGTCTTGCGTGGGGTTCGCGCTCGGGCAGAAGACGCGCCAGCGTGGTGAGCGTGGTGAGCCCGGCCAAACCCGCCCTGTCATCGAGAACGCGCGCGGCATGGGCATCGACAAGTTCAACCGTGTAGCCGCCGAGATGTTCTGACAGCCGCGCGCGCCAGTTGGCCTGCACCAGATTTCCCGGTTGCAGGACCGGCCGCATCCGCCTGGAGCGCCCGCCGCGCACCAGTCCCAGATGTCGGCCATGGGAGGAGGTCAGCAATTCGGCGATTGCGCTGGTCTCGCCATGGGGTCGCGCTGAGAGCACGATGCCTTCATCCGACCATTGCATTTTTTGCGATCCTAGTTTTTCGGAAACTCAAGGCCCATTTCCCGATCCGTCCCCGAAGTTCCCCCAGACATGCGGCTAGCCAGCCCGGTTTCTGTTGCGCCAGAACGCGAAACTCTTGTCGATATACGGGACACGGATGCTGAACCACCTTGTTGCCACCAGGAAGATGACTGCGGCGCCAAAACTGTCAATGTCC
>JADFHH010000368.1 GCA_022567275.1 Pseudomonadota bacterium
CCTGAGATAGGCGCGTTTCCGGTTCAGGATATAGAGCGCGATTTCATTGGAGGCCGAGACGACAAGATCCGCCACGCCCTCGCTTATCAGGGTGTCTTCCAGGGTGCGCAGGA
Source organism: Pseudomonadota bacterium (assembly GCA_022567275.1). GTDB lineage: Bacteria > Pseudomonadota > Alphaproteobacteria > Rhizobiales > Methyloligellaceae > UBA2767. Next base: position 114 of record JADFHH010000368.1, read on the forward strand.
TATCGAGCGCCACCGATTCCGTGGAGCGGAGTATCCCGCTTCCCTGGCACATCGAGCAGGGTGCCGTACTGCCTTCCAGCACACCGGCGCGCAGACGCTGCCGCGACATCTCCATCAAGCCGAAATGGCTGATGCGCCCGAGCTGGATGCGCGCCCGGTCGGACTTCAGCGCGTCTTTTATTTTCCGCTCGACGGTCCGATTGTTGCGCCGCTCTTCCATGTCGATGAAATCAATCACGATCAGTCCGGCCATATCGCGCAACCGCAATTGCCGCGCGATCTCATCGGCCGCTTCCAGATTGGTTCGCAGCGCGGTGCTCTCAATCGAATGCTCGCGCGTCGATTTACCCGAGTTGACATCGACCGCGACAAGGGCTTCGGTCTGGTTGATGACGATATAGCCGCCCGATTTCAATGTGACATGCGGTGAATACATCGCCCCCAGCTGGCGTTCGATCTGGTGGCGTACGAAGATCGGTTCCGGGCTCTCGTAAGGCTGCACATTCTTGGCGTGGCTCGGCATCAGCAGGCGCATGAAGTTTTTCGCTTCCTTATAAGCCGCTTCGCCCGCCACCATGATGCCATCGATTTCCTTGCCATAGAGATCGCGAATCGATCGCTTGATGAGATTGCCTTCCTCGTAGACAAGGGCCGGGGCGGCCGATTGCAAGGTCAAATCGCGAATGGTTTCCCACATGCGCTGCAGATATTCGTAATCGCGCTTGATTTCCGCCTTGGTGCGCGCCGCGCCCGCGGTGCGGATGATCAGGCCCATCCCCTTGGCGACGTCCAGATCGCCGGCGATCTTGCGCAGCCGTTTGCGGTCGCCGGCATTCGTGATCTTGCGCGATATACCGCCGCCGCGCGCGGTATTCGGCATCAACACCGTGTAGCGGCCGGCAAGTGAAAGATAGGTGGTCAGGGCCGCGCCCTTGTTGCCGCGCTCCTCCTTCACGACCTGAATGAGGATGATCTGACGCCGCTTGATGACTTCCTGAATTTTGTAGTTGCGGGCGCGCCGCCGGCGCACGGGAAGCTCTTCCAGCGCGTCGTCGTCGCCGATTGAGTCCACATTGTCGCCATTGCCGTTTTCATCCGCTTCAGGGCCGTCATTGGCGCTTTCGCCGGGCGTTTCGGCGTCACCGGTCACCGTTGCGGTCAGATTGGCGGACTCAAGGACAAGCGCGTCATCGTCAACCGCATCCTTGGCCTCTGAATCCGGGCTGCCGGTTTTTGATTTGGCGGCTGATTTTTTCCGGGGCTTCTTTTTGCCAGAGCCGCGGGCGGAGGATTGGGCATCGTCGTGCGCGGCTTCTTCGGCCTGCGCCTTGCTTGCATCTTCGGCTTCCTCGTCAAGCAGCGCCTGACGGTCGGCGACCGGAATCTGGTAATAGTCCGGATGAATTTCGCTAAACGCCAGGAAGCCGTGCCGGTTTCCGCCATAGTCGACGAAGGCGGCCTGAAGCGATGGTTCTACGCGGGTGACCTTGGCGAGATAGATATTTCCTCTGAGTTGTTTCCTTTGTGCGGATTCGTAGTCAAATTCCTCGAGTCTGTTGCCGCGCACCACGACCACTCTGGTCTCTTCCGGGTGCACAGCATCGATAAGCATTTTGCTGCTCATAATTTTTTTTCTCCAGCACATGAGCGCGCAAATACTTTTCGTCCCGCGAGCTGAAACGCTCCCCGGGCGTCGCGCGCCAAAGTGCAATGATTTGTTGGGGTGCTCCCCGCCATCCGCCACGGCCCAAAGGTGATATGTGGCCGTGCGGCATGCCATCATGTCCCGCCGAATGCAGGGCGCGATGAACAGCCTGTTGGTTCCGATGGTGAGTTGCGCCGGTTACCGCCATAAAAACTGGCCTGTTGCCTTGCCGCCTGGAGCGGCTGTGAAAATATGCGGGAAATTGCGCCTCGCAAGGCGCCTTACACGAATGCTCGGCCCGCAGTGTCAAATGCGATTCCACCCTGAACATTCTTTCAACAAAGGGCGGAAGCGTGAAACTGTTCGCAGCGAAGTGCCGGGACCGGATTTGCCTGAACGCGCAGATAATGCGTTACAAAAAAATGCAAATCCCGGCTACAGCACCGCCGCCATGCCTGTGTAACGGTTCTGGCTCCGGACGCAAGCCCGCGCCAGCTGAACGAGGCACGGGCATGTTGTACGGTTTGATGGGTGGACTTGGCAAGAGGTGAAACGGTTTTATATCATGCAATCGCATGATTGAATGAATGCCCCGGTTGTATCATTGTGTGCACGATGTCTGTGTTTTAACGCATTTTCTCAGGTAAAAACCGCACACATCCCCATCTTCGCGGAGACATGATTTTCCTGAAAATACCTGGAGCGATTCCGTCTTTGACGGAATCGCTCTTGGTTTTTCTCGCTCGCGGCTATTCCTCACATCGTTCGGGCCTGCGCGGGCGCGGCGCATAAGCGCCGGGCCGCAGATGCGGCCTTGACCGGTTTCCGTGAAAAACGGAAACGGTCTAGCGTCCGAGATAAGCCGTCATGCGCTGGTAGAAGCATTCGCACTTCTGCAGCATGACGTAATCGGGCCGGTTGCGCCATTTTCGCCCCATACGCAGAGCGCCATAGCTCTTCGCACAGCTGATCCTGGCTTTGTTCGCCCACTCCTACAGAGGCGAGGTGGAATAGATCGTCTTAT
>JADFHH010000369.1 GCA_022567275.1 Pseudomonadota bacterium
GCCTGGACGATGGCCCCGGTGTCAGGCTCCTGCCACTTTCTTTATCTCGACGCTCGATTGCAGGGCGAGGCCCTGGCAAGCCTCGATGCCGCGTTTGAGGATAAGGTCCGCTTCGATGGCTTCGATTTTGACTGTGAGCTCTCCGCGCTGCAAAAGATTGGCATCGAGGATCTGATCCAATAGCCTTGTCAGCCGCCCGGCCTCATTCTTAATGATCTTGAGATACCGGCGAGCGCGGTCCTCTTCGAGGTCTTCAATGTCGGTTAGAATTTCCGTGAAGGCGCGGATCGATGTCATGGGCAACGGCGCGACCGAATACCGCGCCTCCGATCATCAGTGCTTCAAGGACGTTCTGGTGGTGCGCGGGAACGAAAATCCGAGTTCGCAATTCGACCTTCTCGAAGTTGTCGAAATAACGCCGCGTTCGCAGGTCGAGTACGACCCCAAGATATTTGGCGGCGAGCTTGGCCCGTACAAGGTCTAGTTCATATTCCTCCCGACTATCTACCAAGAGGCCGGCCTTCGCGGGCCGGCCTCTTTTGCCGGTAGCCGCCGCGTATCGGCGCTAACAGGGCAGAAAACCCATGGACGCTATATTTCTGCAAGTCCTGAACGGGCTCGACAAGGGCGGCGCATACGCCCTTATCGCGCTGGGATTGACAATCACCTTCGGCACGCTCGGCGTGGTCAACTTCGCCCATGGCGCATTGTTTATGCTGGGGGCTTTCTGCGCCGTTTCGATGCAGAAAATCCTGACAATTTCGAAAAAGGTAAAAGATGAAAGCATCACCTTCTTCGATGCTTACAAAGAAGAGCCTTATCTCGAAATCTGGTTTGGGGATACCGGCACGGCCATAATCGACTACTCGGTGCCGCTGTCCATTCTGCTGGCGATTCCGGTCATGCTGCTGATTGGCTATGTAATGGAACGGGGCCTGATCCGTCACTTCTACAAGCGCACCCATGGGGCGCAGATTTTGGTGACATTCGGTTTGGCCATCGTATTGCAAGAGATCGTCAAGGCGGGATTCGGCGCCAATCCGATCCCCACGCCGGCGCCCGATATTCTTTCCGGCAGCGCCAATATCGGCGCCTGGATCGGTCTCGGCCCCGGTGTCGTCTATCCGTGGTGGCGCATGATCTATCTGGCGTTTTCGTTGCTGTGTATCGGCACGATGTTCGCTTTTCTTAATTTAACGACCTATGGAATGGTGGTGCGCGCCGGGATGCATGACCGGGAAACGGTTGCCCTGCTCGGCATCGATATCGACCGGAGATTCACCGTCGTCTTCGGTCTGGCGGCCTGTGTCACGGGCCTCGCGGGCGTGATGTACACGCCGATATTGCCGCCGGATTACCACATGGGCATGGATTTCCTGGTGCTTTCCTTCGTCGTTGTGGTTGTCGGCGGCATGGGCTCCCTCGGCGGCGCCGTGGCCGCGGGTTTTCTGCTGGGAATGCTGCAGTCTTTTGCATCCATGAATGAAATCAAGAGCATCATACCGGGCATCGACCAGATCATCATCTATCTCGTCGCGGTGGTGATCATTCTGGTTCTTCCGCGCGGCCTGATGGGGCGCAAAGGCGTGATGGAATCCTGAGTCATGAATGAGGCTTTTTCCAGAAATAAGGACTCCATCCTGATTCTCGCCTTTGCGGCGGCGGTGCTGACCATGCCCGTTTGGCTGACGCCCGTGGGGGCGGGCTATCCCGACCTCATGCAGCGGTTCGCGATTTTCGGGCTTTTCGCCATCGGCTATAATATTCTGTTCGGGCTTACCGGTTATCTGTCGTTCGGTCATGCCGTGTTCCTCGGCGTCGGGTCCTATACCTCGGTGTGGGTGTTCAAATTGCTGACCATGAACGTGATTCCGGCGGTTTTCTTCGGGGTCCTGGTCTCAGGCGTCTTCGCATTCCTTATCGGCTTTATTTGCCTGCGACGGTCGGGCATTTATTTCTCGATCCTGACCCTGGCCATCGCACAGATGTCCTATAACCTCGCCTATTCGGTGTTGACGCCGATTACCAACGGCGAGACCGGTCTGCAACTGATTAAGAGCGATCCCCGAATTGTGGATGGCTTGTTCGGTGTCGTGGTAAGCGAGGGCCTGCCGATCACCAATCTGTTCGGCCTGAAAATGAGCGGCTATCCCGGTTTCTACTTCTGCGCCGTGCTTTTGATCGTCGGCTTCTATATCTCCATCAAGATCCACCGCTCGCCGTTCGGATTGATGCTGAAAGGGATAAAAAGCAACCAGAACCGGTTGAATTACACCGGTATCGACACCCGGCGCTACACGCTGGCGGCGTTCGTCATCTCCGGCATGTACGCCGGTCTGGCAGGTTCCCTGATGGCGGCGACCGATCCGCTGGCCGGCGCCGAGCGCATGCAGTGGACGGCCTCGGGCGAGGTCGTGCTGATGACCATTCTAGGCGGCGCCGGAAGCCTGCTCGGCCCGGTGATCGGCGCCGGCGTCATCAAATATTTCGAGAACATCTTCTCGGCGATCAACGAACAATATCTGCATCAGATTTTCGCTTTCTTGCCCGATGGGTTGGAGGGCGCCGTGGTGGCGGTGTCCGGGCTGTTTGTCGGTAAAGGCTGGCACCTGACACTGGGCATTCTCTTCGTGCTGGTCATCACCTTCGTGCCCGGCGGTTTCATGGAGGGCATCAACCGGTTTTTGGCCTTGCTCAATCAGCGCCGGGGCAGCGGGGGTCAAAGCGGTAAGAGTGCAGCCACGGCCGAGGCCCCGGCATCGGCGGCAGAGTGAGATTT
>JADFHH010000370.1 GCA_022567275.1 Pseudomonadota bacterium
AATGCGACCACGATTCAATGCGAACCCAACGTTCCCTTCGGCGGTGTCAAGAGCAGTGGCTTTGGCGTTGAGGGAGGACATTATTCGATCAATGATATGACCCGGCCCAAGTGGATCACGATAAAACAGGGTCAAATGCAATACCCGTTTTGACGGCCGGCGCGGCGCGGCATTTAAACCTGGATCGCTATGGTTAAGACGGTCGCAGATCTGGAAGACGCTCAGTCGCTGATCGATCGCAGCAGGATCAGCCCCTTGCAGATGGCCGTGTTTGGCATCTGCTTTTTCATAATGGCGCTCGATGGCATGGACGTGCTGGTTGTTTCCTATGCCGCGCCATCGCTGGCCGCAGAGTGGGCCATCGCACCCGGTATGCTGGGCGTGGTGTTCAGCGCCGGGCTTCTGGGTATGACCGCCGGCGCCATGTTCATCGCGCCCTACGCGGACCGCATCGGCCGGCGGGCCATTATCCTGCTTTCCTTTGTGCTGACCGGATTCGGCCCACTGGCGACTGCTGTCGCGCCGTCGGTCGAATCCCTGATTGTGTTGCGCTTCATCACCGGCTTGGGCATCGGCGCCATACTGGCCAGCGTGGCCACCATGGCGGCGGAGTTCGCACCAGACCGGCAGCGCAATCTCATACTCGTGAGTATTCTGGCCGGCTACCCTATCGGCGCTACGATTTTCGGCGTCATTGCAGCCGACGTTATTCCGGTGTTCGGCTGGCGAGCCCTGTTCGCGCTTGCGGGGATTGCCAGCCTGGCGGCCTTCCCGCTGGTCTGGATTCTGCTACCTGAATCGCTCACGTTTCTGATCCGCATGCGGCCTGCAGGCGCTCTGGAAAAAATCAACCGAATCATCAACCGCATGGGTCACGCCCCCCTAAAAGAGTTGCCACTGGCTCTACCTGTTATCGCGTCGGGCAACGTCAAAGGTCTGTTCAGCGCCGAGCTTTCCCGGCCCACCTTTTTCCTGTGGCTCGCCTTTTTCATGAATTTCGCTGCGCTCTACTTCCTGGCGAGCTGGATACCCAAACTTTCATCATCTGCCGGGCTGCCACTGAACCTCGCGATCTATGCGGGTGCAAGTTTCAACATGGGAGCCGTATTCGGAATCGCATTGTCCGGGTATCTCTCGCAGAAATTCGGGCTTAGGCGAGTGATTGCCGTTTTCTTACTGCTTACCGCTGTTGTTATGGCGCTTTTCGGCTTCGCAAAAGGGTCATCGATCATCCTCCCGTTATTCGGCCTGATCGGGTTTTTGATCCAGGGCGGTTTCGTGGGCCTTTATGCCATCGCTGCCCGGCTTTATCCGACAGAAATACGCACCACCGGTGTCGGTTGGGCGATAGGCGCCGGCCGCACCGGGGCTATCGCCGGTCCACTCGTCGGTGGAATATTCGTCGCCTATGGTCTGTCGATTGGCGCAAACTTCCGCTTGTTCGCCATAACCCTCATACTCGCAGGCATATTCACCGTGCTGATCAAGTCTGACCGTGTGAGCTGAGAAGCCTGACCGAGAGGAGAAACAAATTGTCTGTCGTGGTCACCAAGATTAATCGCCCGAGCAAAGCCGTGTTAACGGGTTTTGATGGCATGGGTGTCGCGACGATATACGAGGCCCAGGGGCGCAAGGGCTTATTCGCTTCCTATATGAGCCCGATTTATCGACCGATCCACATGGCGGGGTCGGCCGTCACCTGCGAGGTGGCACCCGGCGACAACTGGATGATTCATGTCGCAGTCGAGCAATGCCAACCTGGCGACGTACTGGTTGTAGCACCGACGAGCAAGTGTGAGGATGGCTATTTCGGCGACCTGTTGGCGACTTCGCTAGTGGCGCGCGGTGTTACGGGACTGGTTATCGACGCGGGCGTGCGGGATGTGGCTGTACTCACCGAAATGGGCTTTCCCGTTTGGTCGAAGGCTATTTTCGCCGAGGGTACCGTCAAAGAAACTCTTGGCAACGTCAACACGCCCATCGTATGCGCGGGCGCCGAGATTCGCCCCGGCGACGTGATCGTTGCAGACGACGACGGCGTCGTGGTCGTGTCCCGCGCCGAAGCGGAGTCGGTGCTCGCAGCATGCCAGGCACGGGAAACCGATGAGGAAGAAAAACGCAAACGGCTGTCCAGCGGCGAACTGAGTCTCGATATGTACAGCATGCGCGAACGCCTCAAGGCCAAGGGGCTCAAATACGTCGACTCTCTCGACCCGGACTAAGCGATGCAGACGGCGATACCATGTGTTCTGATGCGTGGCGGCACGTCGAAGGGCCTTTACTTCCACGCGGATGATCTGCCGGATGACCAAGCTCTGCGGGACCGGGTATTGCTGGCCGCCATGGGTTCGCCCGATTCACGCCAGATCGACGGGCTGGGCGGCGCGCATCCGTTGACCAGCAAAGTCGCGGTGCTTAGCCGTTCGCAGCGGGACGATGCCGATGTGGACTATCTGTTTCTGCAGGTAATGGTCGACCAGGCGGAAGTTCGCGACACACAGAATTGCGGCAACATACTCGCGGGTGTCGGGCCCTTCGCCATTGAACAAGGCCTCGTCGTTGTGAAAAACGATCTGACGGACGTGCGTATTCATATGGTGAATACGGGGGGCATCGCCGTCGCGACGGTCCAGACGCCGGACGGCTCGGTCACCTACGAGGGAGACGCGCAGATTGATGGTGTGCCCGGCACAGCTGCGCCAGTCAGCCTTGACTTTGTTGACGTAGCCGGCGGCAGTTGCGGCGACCTCCTACCGACGGGCCGTGCCAGGGACCG
>JADFHH010000371.1 GCA_022567275.1 Pseudomonadota bacterium
TACATTTCGCCGCCGGCGCGCGGCGCGCGCTGGACTATGTGCTGGAAGACATGACGTCTCCGCAAGGCGGATTTTATTCCGCGCGCGATGCCGATAGCGAGGGCGAGGAAGGCGTCTTTTATGTGTGGACGCAACCCCAACTGGAAGACGCGCTGGGCCAAAATGAGGCTGATTTCGCCAGAGCCGCGTTCGGCGTGAGCTTTGAAGGCAATTTCGAAAGCGGTACGAGCGTGCTGCATCTGCCCTTCCCCGCCCGCCAGCAGGCAAAAAAGCTCGGCATGAGCCTGAGCGCATTCGACAAGCGGCTCGATGGCGTGCGCAAAAAGCTGGCGGAAGCGCGAAGCAAACGCGAAGCGCCGCATCGCGATGAGAAAATCGTTACCGCCTGGAACGGCATGATGATCGCCACTTTCGCGGAAGGCGCAGAAACCTTCGGCGACAAGCGCTATGAGACGGCGGCGCTGAACGCCGGAAAATTCATGTGGGAGAAAATGCGCCCTGGCGGTGAGCTGAAACGCGCCTATTTCGAGGGCCAGGCGGCGCTCGACGGCCAGCAGGAGGATTATGCGTTCGGCGCGCTCGGCTTCATCGCGCTTTATGACCTCACCGGCGCAAAGAAATGGCTGCAACGCGCCGAGACGTTCATGGCTGAAATGGTCGAAAATTTCCGCGACGATGCGGCGGGAGATTATTACATGACCGCCTCGCTAACCACTTTTGGAAAAATCAAGGCGCGCTCCGATGCGGGCACGCCGTCGGGCAATGCCGCGGCGCTCGCGGCTTTCGCCAAGCTTACCCGGCGCAGCGCCAATCCCGATCATCTTATCAATGGCGAAGCGCTGCTCGCGGCATTGTCGGGCCTCGCGGTTAGAAGCGCCCGGTCCAATGCCTATACGCTGATGGCCGCCGATTTACTGCTGCGCGGCGGCGCGGGGCCGCGGCAATATCTGTCCAGGGGCGTGATCGACGCGCGCGCCTCGCTCGATGCGGCTTCCGGCGAGTTGAGTGTGTCGATCAAGATCGCTAAAGGCTGGCACATCAATTCCAGCACGCCGCTGGAAGATTTCTTCATCCCCACGGAATTGTCGGTCGAGGGCGCGGATGACGCGAAAATCACCTATCCGGCGCACAAAAAGCGCAAGCTCGGCTTCCAGGACAATGAACTGGCGCTCTATGATGGCACGGTGAAACTCAAGGCGAAATTTTCCAAACGGCCAAAAGGTTCAATCACCGCGAGGCTGCGCATTCAGGCTTGTTCGGACGAGATTTGCCTGGAGCCGGAAACGGCCCTGCTGCGCGTGCCGGTTATTGCGCCGTAAAATCGCCGATCTCCAGCGTGCGATTGATCGCCGGCGCCTCCGCCACAAATCGCTTGCCATCCGCGGTTTCGAGTATGACGCGCTTGACGCGTTCTCTTTCACCCAATCCGAAAAACAGCTTTGGCGTCTGGTCGGTCATGAGACCGATGCTTCCCATGACCTGGCGCGTATAGAGAGGCTTTCCATCGGTTTCCAGCTTCACGCTGGCGCCCAGATAGGCAATCGTGTCCGGCACGGCGACGGTGATAAAATTATTTTTCGATGTGTTGAGGAAAGCGCGCAAGGGGCCGTCCATATTGAGCCACAGAAAATCCGGCCGCCCGTCGGCGTTGAGATCGGCGATGAGCGGCGACTGGGCGAAATGGCGGTTGCCGAGACCAAGCGCATCGGCTTGATAAAAGCCCGGCTGGCCGCCATCGAAAAGTTGCAGGAAAGTCTTGCCGCCAAGCGGCAAAAACCTGTGCAGCGGCCATTTGATGTAATTTTGCGCCACGGCCAGATCGAGCCGGCCGTCGAGATTCAAATCCTCGAACACCGCCCCCCATGCGAAACCGGTGCCGGTGAGGCCATAGCGTTCGGTCACATTAGTGAACTTGAAATCGCCATCGTTGCGCAGCAACAGCCATGTTGGTTCGTGGCGCTGGTTGTCGCGCAAATCGCCCTGGGTGAGGAAGGCGGGGATCGACACGCCGAGATTCGAGAAAAACAGGTCCTGATCGCCATCGCCGTCCATGTCGCCAATGCCAAGCCCCATCCAGAAGCCATAGCCGGTGGAAACCGGTATCGCGGCGAAGCGCCCGTTGCCCAGATTGCGAAAAATTTCCACTTGTCCGGTATTTTGCGCGACGATCAGATCCTGGGCCCCGTCGCCGTCGAGATCGGCGAAGGCGGAAGTGAAGGTGTTTTGCTTGGCGGCCGTGCCCGAGAGTGCCGTGATGTCGGTGAAGGTGAGATCGCCATTGTTCAGCAGCAGCCGGTTCTTTTTGGCGTGTTCAGGGTCGTTGAAGATGGCGCTCTGGAAGGCGGGGAAGGAAATAAACACGGAGATATACAAATCGGCAAAACCGTCGCCATTGACGTCCGCCACGGCGACCGAAAACGGCGCCTCGTCCTTGCCGAAGGGTATGGGGAGCTTTTGCGTGGAAAATTTGCCCGCATCGTTGAGATGCAGATAAACCCCGTCATCGCGCGCGACGGCAAGATCGATATCGCCATCGTTATCGAGATCGATCGCCGCGGCGCCATAGGTGGCGCTCTTTCTCGAGACCCCGGCCTGGGCGGCCCTATCGAAAAATTTTCCATCGCGGTAGGAGAGCAGAAAATCGTCCTGCCCGGCGCCGCCGCCAACGAAAATCTCCGGCACGCCGTCGCCGTCCACGTCGATGACCGCGGCGCCGGTGAAGGGATGGGCGGGCTTGCGCCAGCGATGTGTTACTCCGGTAGGGATTTCC
>JADFHH010000372.1 GCA_022567275.1 Pseudomonadota bacterium
TGATGACGCCGCGCAGGGCGTCGGCGTCATGGCCCTCGGGCATAAGGATGGCCGTGAGCGAGCTGGAATATTCCCGGGCGTCCCGGCACAAAACTTCAAGCCCCCAATGGGTGACCGCCAGGCGGGTTGCTTGTGCGTGGCGGTCATGGCGGGCGAAGACGTTTTCCAGCCCCTCCTCCCTCAGCATGCCGATGGCTTCAGAAAGCCCAAAAAGCAGATTGGTCGCCGGCGTGTAGGGGAAGAAGCCGTTGCCATTGGCCGCCAGCATCTCCTGCCAGCCCCAATAGGCTTTGGCCAGTTTGGCATGTTGCGATGCCTGCAACGCCTTGTCGCTTAGCGCGTTGAAGCCGAGACCGGGCGGCAGCATCAGCCCCTTTTGCGACCCGCCGACAGTGACATCCACACCCCATTCATCATGCCGGTAGTCGATCGAGGCCAGCGAGGAAATCGTGTCCACCAGAAACAGGGCCGGATGGCCCGCATCGTCGATGGCTTTGCGGATTTCAGGGATGCGCGCGGTGCAGCCGGTCGCGGTTTCGTTATGCACCACGCAGACCGCCTTGATTTCGTGGTCCTTGTCCGCGGCAAGCCGCGCGGCGATTTTTTCCGGCTCCGCCGCGCAGCGCCAGTCGCCGGCGATGAATTCCGGCTCAAGCCCCATGCGCTCGGCGATGCCCTTCCACAATACCGCAAAGTGGCCGGACTCATACATCAGCACCTTGTCGCCGGGAGACAGCGTGTTGGTGAGCGCCGCCTCCCACGCGCCGGTGCCCGAAGAGGGATAGATGATGACCGGTCCGGCGCATTTGAAAATCTCCTTGATGCCGGTGAGCACTTTTTTTCCGAGAGCTGAAAATTCCGGTCCTCGATGGTCGATGACCGGCATGCCGATGGCCCGCAAAATCCGGTCTGGCACCTGCGTCGGCCCTGGAATTTGCAGAAAATGACGACCTGTACTGCGCGCCATTGAGCGCCCCTCCTGTTTTTTCTATTATTTTTCCATCGACGCTAACGGTCGCTCGCAACGGATTATTAGCAAAACTCCGCCAATTCTCAGGCTTGCAAGCTTTGTTTCACTTTGTGTATATTGAATTATGAATTCAAATATCATGTCAAGCCCCGATACGGCCCTCGCAATACGGCTTGGCCGAGCGATCGAGGGCGAGGTTCTGTTCGACGCCTTTTCACGCGGGCGCTACGCCACCGATGCCTCAATGTATCAGATCATGCCGCAAGGCGTGGTGATCCCGAAAACGGATGCCGATCTTATCGCAATTGTCGAGATTGCCCACGAGCAGGGGCTCACCCTGCTGCCGCGCGGCGGCGGCACATCGCAAAGCGGGCAAACCGTTGGCGACGCGCTGGTCATCGATTTCTCGAAATACCTGCACAACATCATCTCACTTGACCCCGATGCCCGCAGTTGCACCGTGCAGCCGGGCATCGTGCTCGACCAGCTCAACGAGCAATTGAAACCGCACGGACTGTGGTTCCCGGTGGATGTGTCCACGGCCAGCCGCGCCACCATCGGCGGTATGGCCGGCAACAATTCCTGCGGCACGCGCTCCATCCGCTACGGCATCATGCGTGACAATGTCACCGCCATCGACGCCATCCTTATCGATGGAACGCAAGCGCGTTTTTCCGAGGTGCCGAAAAATCTCAACCGGCTCAATGCCCCCTCCTCCGCGCTTGAGCTGATGCGCGATTTGCTCAAGATCGGCGCCAAGCGCAAAAAACATATCAACAATGCCTTCCCAAAAGTGTCGCGCCGCGTCGGCGGCTATCTGCTCGATGGGCTGGTGTCCAATGGCGCTCCGGTTAATCTCGCACAAATCCTCATCGGCTCGGAAGGCACGCTGGCGCTCTCGCGCGCTATTGAGTTGAAACTCTCAAAGCTACCGAAAAACAGGGCGCTGGGAGTGTGCCATTTCCCCACCTTCCGCAAGGCCATGGAGGCGGCCCGGCACATTGTCGCGCTTGGCCCCAGCGCGGTCGAACTGGTCGACAAGAACCTGATTGAACTTGCCCGCGACATCCCTATGTTCCGCACAACTGTAAACCGCTTCGTCAAAGGAAATCCGGAAGCACTTCTAATCACTGAATTTTCCGAAGACAATCAGGTTGAAAATATACGCCGGTTAAAACACCTCGATGACCTGATGCGGGACTTGGGACACAGGAACGCCGTGGTCGAGGCGGTAGGAGTGCGGTTCCAGAAAGCCATCTGGGAGGTGCGAAAATCCGGCCTCAACATCATGATGAGCATGAAGTCGGACGGCAAGCCGGTGTCCTTCATCGAGGACTGCGCCGTGCCGCTGGAACATTTGCCGGACTATACCGAACGGCTGACGCAACTGTTTGCAAAACACGGCACGCGCGGCACCTGGTATGCGCATGCGTCGGTCGGATGTCTGCATGTGCGCCCCATACTCAATCTCAAACTTGAAAAAGACGCCGCCACCATGCGCGCCATCGCCGAGGAAGCTTTTGAGATGGTGCGTGAATATAAGGGGGCGCATTCGGGCGAACATGGCGACGGGCTGGTGCGCTCTGAATTCCACGAACGGATGTATGGGCGAAAAACCGTTGAGATTTTCGAGCGCTGGGCGAAGAAAGACAGCAGGATCAAGTTCTTTCGCAACAGTGAGAACCTCGGCGGCGCGGCCAATTTCACCAAGGTTCTCGAACTTGCCGAAGGTGATCTCTTTCGGTGGGCGGGTCACGGCGGTCCCACGGCGCCGGGAATGCTTCGCCGATGCGTCG
>JADFHH010000373.1 GCA_022567275.1 Pseudomonadota bacterium
GTGACCGACGGCGTTTTCATCCACCAGATGCTCGGCAAGCTGAAACAAGGTGATATTCCCGCCGAGGTGCGCACACGCGCCATTCAGGCGATGATCGATAACTACTTCCGGGAAGGCACGGTGATCCAGGCGGGCTATCCGATCGAGATGCGCTATGCGGGCCCGCGCGAAGCACTGCTGCATGCCCTGATCCGGCAAAATTTCGGCTGCTCGCATCTGATCGTGGGACGCGATCACGCCGGTGTCGGCGACTATTATGGTCCCTTCGACGCCCAGCGCATATTCGACGAGCTATGGGAGGGTGCGCTTGTTACACGGCCACTCAAGATCGACATCACCTTCTACTGCAGGAAATGTTACGGTATGGCGACGGCAAAAACCTGTCCGCATGATCCGGAGCACCATGTTTCGATATCGGGCACCCGGCAGCGCGAGATGCTCGCTTCGGGTGCGGATATCCCGCCCGAATTCAGCCGGCCGGAGGTGGTCGCGATCCTCAAGGAATATTACGCTGGGCTCTGATTTTATGTCCGGACCAGAGGAGACACACGCGGCGAAGAGTTCCCCTATGCACCGCCTGGCTGGACGCGGGCGCGCGCCGCGGAGTGTCGGTAGCACATCAATTGTCCGGTTTATGTAGCACGTGAGTTGTCCGGTAATCTGGTTCCCTTGATACGAGCGAGGGGAATGGGATGAACCGGACAATTGATGTGCTACCGACAAGTTGGCGAATTGGGCTTGTCTATATATTCATATTACGTTATGTATCCCCAATGCTTGCCGGACACAGAAACGCACTGCTCGCTCAACTGGCTCTCGCCCTCGTCATATTCGTTGGCGGCGCCACGGCGGCGCGATCTGTGGAACTCGTAATGTTCGAACAGCCCTTCTGCGAATGGTGTGAAGTCTGGGAAGATGAAGTCGGCATCATCTACTCCAAGACAGCTGAGGGAAAGAGAATTCCGATCCGCAAGGTTGATATCCACGATGATCGCCCGGCTGATCTGAGAGACATTAAACCGGTCATTTTCACCCCGACATTCGTGCTGATACACAACGGCGCGGAGATTGGACGGATATTAGGTTACCCCGGCGAAGATCATTTCTGGGGCTTGCTGAACCAGATACTGGAACGCCTGCCTGCGGATGGATAAGGCACCCCTCACCCTTTGGATTTGGCACTGAGGCCAGACAGGGTAAAGAAGGAATAGAAAAATGGCGACCGCCAAGACGGCCATCACAGATACGAATATGGAAGATATGGGCGAGCATGTGCGCGCCGCGACCGATCTGCTCAAAGCGCTCGCTCACGACACTCGTCTGATGATCCTTTGTCACCTGGTCGAAGGAGAAAAATCAGTCGGCGAGCTTGAGCAACTGATGCAGTTGCGTCAGCCGAGCGTTTCGCAACAGCTGGCCCGGTTGCGTTTTGACAGGCTCGTCAATGCGCGCCGTGACGGCCGGACGATCTATTATTCGCTCGGCAGCGAAGAAGCGAAACAAGTCGTCACCTTGCTCCATGGCTTGTATTGCGACGCTGACGCCTGAGTCCGGCTCGAAACTATCGATATAAAATCAATACCTTGCCAATCTGCGGCACCTGCCCAGCCATGCGAAGAGCCGTTCGCCGGCCTGCGCCAATCGGGCTTGGGCGCCGGCGGCATTCCGCATATCATGCACGGCATGCAGGTGCAAAAAAACGATCGTAATCCGCTCACCCGAGTTGTGAGCGACATCCAATCGGGAGTGAACAATGGCAAGCGCAGCTAACAAGAAGGTCAAAACAATGAAGGCGTCCGATTTGTTCGTCCGCTGTCTCGAGGCCGAGGGCGTCGAACGCATTTTTGGCATCCCGGGCGAGGAGAACGCCGACATGATGATCTCGCTGATGGACAGCAAGATCGAGTTCGTGCTGTGCCGGCATGAGCAGGCCGCCGCCTTCATGGCCGACGTCTATGGGCGGCTGACGGGCAAGCCGGGGGTGTGCCTGGCGACACTCGGCCCCGGCATTACCAATCTGGTGACCGGCCTCGCCGACGCCAACATGGACAACGCGCCGGTGGTCGCGATCATCGGTCAGGGCTCCACAAAGCGCCTCCACAAGGAGAGCCACCAGAACATGGACGCCATCGCCATGTGCCTGCCGATCAGCAAGTGGGCGCATTCGATCCGCGACGCGGACACGATCCCGGAGGTCATTCGCAAGGGCTTCAAGCTGGCCCAGGCCGAGAAACCCGGGGTGACGGTGATCGAACTGCCGGAGGACATCGCCAAGAACCCGGTCGCGCTGGAACCGATGAACGTCTACACCACCCGGCGGCCCGGCGCCGACCACAAGGCGGTGGCCCAGGCGGTCGAAACGCTGGTCGCGGCCAGCAACCCGATCATCCTGGCCGGCAACGGAGCGATCCGCAAACGCGCGGCGGCACAGCTACGCCGGCTGGCGCAAAAGACCGGCATTCCCGTGGTCAACACCTTCATGGGCAAGGGCGCGTTGCCGATGGACAACGAATTTTGCCTGTTCACCATGGGTTTGCAGGCGAAGGACTACGTCAACCACGCCTTCGACGCGGTCGATGTGGTGATGACCGTCGGCTACGATCTGGTCGAATACAGCCCGCATTTCTGGAATGCCAATCAGGACAAGACGATCATCCATGTCGACTTCCTGCCGGCGGAGATCGACCATCATTATTCCGTGGCGGTCGACGTGGCGGGCGACATCGCGGATGCGCTCTGGCAGATCAACATGAAGCTT
>JADFHH010000023.1 GCA_022567275.1 Pseudomonadota bacterium
AGCCGCCCCGCCCGTCAACTCAAGGGTCGGGCGTCCCGAGGGCAGATTCACCACCCCCATATCACGCCAGAAAACACCGCAACGGATGCCCGTTCCAAGCGCCTTCGCGCAGGCCTCCTTGGCGGCGAAGCGTTTCGCATATGAGGCGGCGCGCTGGTGGCGGCGATCCGAGCGCCGGCGCTCGATATCCGTGTAGATCCGGTTCAGGAAGCGGTCGCCATAGCGCTCTATGGTTTGCTCGATACGCCGGATATCGATGAGATCATTGCCAAGCCCGATAATCATTTCACGGTGCGCCTCACGCGCTTGCGCTGCCGGTTGCTTGCGCGCGCGCATTATCCATCAGCGCCCGCATCCGCCTGATGGTCGAATGAAGACCGCCGAATATGGCTTCTCCAATGAGAAAATGTCCGATATTCAACTCGACGATCTCGGGCATGGCGGCGACGGCGTCTACCGAATCGAAAGTCAGTCCATGGCCCGCATGCACCTCAAGCCCGGCCGCAGCCGCCGCGCTAGCGCATTCCGCCAACCGATTGATTTCACGAGCTATATCAGCGCGGTTGCCATGCAGGATTGCTTCGCAATAGGCGCCGGCGTGAAGTTCGACAATATCCGCGCCAACCGATGCGGAAGCTTCAATCTGATGTGGGTTGGGGTCGATGAACAAAGATACACGAATTCCCTTGTCTTTCAGATGGCCGATAAAACCGGGCAGCCGGTTTCCCTTGCCTGCCGCGTCAAGACCACCCTCGGTTGTTATTTCCCGGCGGCGTTCGGGCACAAGACAACAAGCATTCGGAATATGCTTCAGGGCAATCTCCAGCATCTCGTCCGTCATCGCCATTTCCAGATTGAGCGGCTGCGTGATCTCGGATTTCAGCCGCGCGATGTCCTCATCGGAAATATGACGGCGGTCCTCCCGCAAATGGGCGGTGATGCCATCGGCTCCCGCTGCAACGGCCAAATGGGCGGCGCGGACGGGATCGGGATGGCGGCCGCCGCGTGCATTGCGGATCGTGGCTACGTGATCGATGTTCACGCCCAGCCGCAGGGAAGGAGCTTTGAGGTTATTACCGGTCATGCTAGATCCTTGCGTGTTACGCTTGCGCCGGACGCCGCCTTGACTGACGCCGTTTTCTGGTCTTGTTCTGGTAGGATTCGGTCGCTTTCCTGACGATGAAATAGGCGATGGTTCCCACCAGAATACCCAGCGGTACACCGCCAATCGTCATCGGCTTGAGAAGCGGCCATATCTGATCGAAGGACTTGTTGATCAGGCTGTCCGAGAGATCGGCGATGTTGATGGTCGAAGTCTCGCCAAGCATCCAGTTGCCCATCTGATAAGTTGCCACCCAGATGAACGGAAAGGTCAACGGGTTGCCGATGAAGGTGCCGAGCGCGGAGGCGAGGACAGAGCTCCTTGTTATCCAGGCGAGAGCGCAGGCGAGAATAAAATGGGCGCCGAGATAAGGCGTAAAGGATGCGAATGCGCCGAACGCGCAGCCCAGGGCAATCTTGTGCGGGGTCGCCCGCAGCCGCCACAAACGGTGCAACACATAGCGGGTTGAACGCGACCAGCTCCGGCGGGGCCAGAGCCCGATACGAAGCCTCTCGCTCCAGCGAGGCGGATGGCGGCGCCTGAATAACATTCCAACCCTCGATTGTTTCGTTTTGAACCTTGGCTAGAGGCCAATTTATACTTTTATCATATGCGGAGAAAGTAAACGCTTGCATCTTGAGGCAGCGGTTTTCCGGGCTTGTGCGCCGCAATGGCTTGCCGTGCCGCGATGGGTGACGTGGCTTGCAAGCGGTTTGCCCGGTGCGGTGCGAACCGCTTATTTATTCATGTGTTCGTTTAACAGCGCTTACCACGGATTTCGAGTTCAAACCGGAAATGATTTCTTTGAGATGCTCCATATCCCACACTTCCAGATCGATCAGCATGTCGGTGTAGTCCTCGACAACGCGCTTGGTCTTGATATTGTCGATATTTCCACCTGCCTCGCCGATCACCTGCGCGACCTGCGCCAGTGAGCCAGGCTCATTCATGGCAGTGACCTGGATTTGCGCGGGAAAGCGCTCCTCGTTCTTTTCATCGATATCCCAACGCACGTCGATCCAGCGTTCGGGCTGATCTGTGAATTCCTTCAATGCTTTGGCATGAATAGGATAGATCGTGATCCCTACTCCCGGCTCCATAATGCCAACGATAGGATCACCTGGAACGGCGCCCCCCCTGGCGGCGAAACGCACCGGCAGATCTCCCTTCAGCCCCTTTATCGGAATGGAGTTGGCATGCTTGCCATCATCGCGCTGTGACATGCCAGGGATGCGGAATTTGAGGCCAATCACCTTGGTCAGTCCAAACCAGCCCTCGCCGGAGCGCTCGACGATGCGGCGTCGCGGCGCTTTCGGTGCTTTCGGCCGGGGAATATCGGGAAAAGCAGCCTGAACCACGTCGGCTGACGGCAATTCACCGCGGCCGACCGCGGTGAGCACAGCATCGGCCGAATTCTGCGACAGTCTGTGTAGAGTCCGCTCGATGGTAGACTTGCGGTAAGACTTGCCGGCCCGTTTGAAGGCGCGCTCGAGAATTTCTCTGCCAAGTTTGCTGTATTGGGCGCGGGACGCTTCGCGCGTCGCACGGCGTATGGCGGATCGCGCCTTGCCGGTGACCGCCACGCTCTCCCACGCCGCTGGCGGCGTCTGCGTCTTGGAAATCAGTATTTCCACCTCATCGCCATTGCTGAGTTTGGTCATCAACGGCATGGTGCGGCCATTGATTTTGCAGCCGGCACAGGAGTTGCCGATGTCAGTGTGCACCGCATAGGCGAAATCTATTGGCGTGGCGCCCCGCGTCAGGGCAATCAGCAGCCCCTTTGGCGTAAAGCAGAACACCTGATCGTGAAACAGCTCCAGCTTGGTGTGCTCAAGAAATTCTTCCGGATTATCGCCTTCCAGAAGCATCTCAATGAGGCGGCGCAGCCAGCGATAGGCGTTGCTCTCCTCTGACAAGGCGAGCTTCTTCTTCTTCCCCGCACCCGGTTTGCCCTTGCCATTGGCGCTGTCCTTGTAAAGCGCATGGGCGGCGATGCCATATTCGGCGAAGCGGTGCATGCGTTCGGAACGTATCTGCAACTCCACCCGCTGATGGCGCGGACCGACGATGGTCGTGTGAATGGATTGATAGTCGTTTTGCTTTGGCGTCGACACATAGTCCTTGAAACGGCCCGGGACCATTGGCCAGGTGGTGTGCACCACGCCCAGAACCGCATAACACTCGTCGACGGAGTTCACGAGAACGCGAAATCCGAAAATGTCGGACAGTTGCTCAAGCGATATCTGCTTACGCTCCATCTTGCTCCAGATGGAATAGGGTTTTTTCTCCCGGCTCAGGACTTGCGCCTTGATCCCGCTCTTGTCGAACTTGGCGCGTAAAGCGAGCTGAATTTCTTCGATCAAGCCCCTGTTGGCCTCGCGAAGCTCCACAAGCCGTGTCATGACAATATCGTAGGCTTCGGGGTTCAGCGCCTTGAAGGCGAGATCTTCCATCTCCTCACGCACCGCCTGCATGCCCATGCGCGCCGCCAGCGGCGCATAGATATCCATCGTCTCCTGAGCAATACGCTTGCGCGTATCGCGCGGCACATATTGCAGCGTGCGCATATTGTGCAACCGGTCGGCCAGCTTGACGAGCAGCACGCGGACATCGGAAGCGATCGCGACCAGAAGTTTGCGGAAATTTTCCGCCTGCTCGGCCTTTTTGGTCACCAGGTCGAGCTTGGAAATTTTCGTCAATCCATCGACCAGCGAGCCGATTTCCTTGCCGAACAGCTCATCGATCTCATCCCGGGTCGCACCGGTGTCTTCAAGCGTGTCATGCAACAGCGCGCTGACGATGGTCGCATCGTCCAGTTTGAGATCAACGAGGATAGCCGCCACTTCGAGGGGATGAGAAAAGTAAGGATCGCCCGAGGCGCGCTTCTGATGCCCATGCATTTTCATGGCATAGACATAGGCGCGATTCAGCAGCGCCTCGTCAGCATGCGGATCGTAGCTCTTGACGCGTTCAACCAGTTCATACTGACGCATCATGGCGTGTCCCTGCTCCCCTGAAATGGTTGCAAGCCGGCCTGCTCACCGCGCCGCGGGTGTTTGACTGAGCTGACGTCATTTGCTGGCCGAGGGCTGCGAGGATGTCTGCCCAAAACAATCTCCAGCCCGGCAAAGAGTATGCAGGCTCTATCGCGTGCGCTGAGCCGAATTGGATTCAATGGACGCCAAATCCTCCAGGCCCTTGAGCAATTCCTCTTCCGTCATCCTGTCGATGGACGATTCCGAGTCTTGATCGTCCTGGGCCATGACCGGGGCGGCGGGTTCCGGCGCAATCAATGGCGCCTCGTCCGGCTCCGGCTCATCGACTTCGACATATTTCTGCATCGAGTGAATAACAGCTTCTCTCAAGTCGTCTGAAGAGACCGTTTGCAAGGCAATTTCGCGCAGGGCGACGACCGGATTCTTGTCATTATCGCGATCAATCGTCATCGGCGACCCGGCGGCTATTGTCCGTGCGCGATGACTTGCAAGAAGCACCAGTTCAAACCGGTTGGGAACCTTGTCGATGCAATCTTCGACGGTGACGCGTGCCATGGATTATTCCTTAAAATGTCTGAGATTCGGACATCTGTTTAGGCGCTCTTCGACGCCAGCGCAAGCGGGTCGTCTAACATTGGATAACACAACCCGCCCAACAGCTTGATAATGCGTCCTCGCCGCTCGTAGCGCTGGCCGAACCAGAGTTCGCGCGCGGTGCGGCGGAGAACCGGATGGCGCCAGTCCGGCGCGGCCTCGATGAGAGGCTGAAGCACAAAGGGGCGCGCATGCAGCAAGGGGTGCGGAAGAATGAGCTGCCCGCGAATGGCCGTATCGTGCAAACACCCCTTTTCCCGCCAGCCGGTCACCAGCCCGCGATAGTCCAGTATATCCAGATCAAGCACTCTGGGGCCCCAGCGCCATGCCGAACGCGGCCCGGCCCGGCGCTCGATCATCTTGAGACGCCGCAGCAACGCGGCGGGCGAACAGTGGCATTCAAGGCTGACAACCGCATTCACGAAGACGCCCGGCCGGCCCGGCCCGGCCCCGGATGTTTCATACGCGCCGGAGAGCGCCAGAATCGTCGTGCCAGGTGGTTTTGCCAACTCCAGCACGGCCCGATTCAGGGTCGCCGCAGGCGTGCCCCACGCCCCTGAACGGTTTGAGCCCAGTGCAATTATAATCACCAGCAAATCCCCGTCGCTTATCGAATTGCCTTATTTGTCAGGCATCTCTATATCTATTGGCGCCCACGGCGCCGGTAACGCATTGACCGCACCGCCATTATTCCGATCGAAAATCATTTATCCCCTGCGAGGTTCATTGCCATGGCAATTTATTCATCCGAACGCATCGCGCTATTTATTGACGGCGCTAATCTCTACGCAACATCAAGATCGCTTGGCTTCGACATCGATTACAAGAAGCTGCTCGATGTGTTTCGCGCCAAGGGGCGCCTGATACGCGCGCTGTACTACACCGCCGTGGCCGAGGACCAGGAATATTCCTCCATCCGCCCGCTCATCGATTGGCTGGACTATAATGGCTTCACCATGGTGACCAAGCCCACCAAGGAATTCACCGACTCCTCCGGACGCAGAAAAATCAAGGGCAATATGGATATCGAGCTTGCCGTCGACGCCCTGAAACTGTCGGAACATCTCGACCATATCATTATATTTTCCGGCGATGGCGATTTCCGGGCTCTGGTGGAAGCGCTGCAATATAAGGGCAATCGCGTCACCGTGGTGTCGACGCTGGTAACGCAGCCGCCGATGATCGCCGATGAACTCAGACGCCAGGCCGACGAATTCATAGAACTGGCTGATCTCGAACAACAAATCGGCCGTGCACACATCCCCCGCAGCGGCAATGATCGGGATTTCGCGGACGAACCCTTCGACGACGAGATGGACGAGAACGCAGCGGAAGTGTGAGCACGAATATTCACGATGGGGAGCCCGGCGAACCGCCGCATGATTGTACGGCATGTACGCGCCTCAGCGCATTTCGCGCCGCCAATGCACAAGCCCATCCCGGCTGGTTCAATGGCCCGGTCCCCTCGTTCGGGAGCAGCGACGCGGCGATGCTGATTGTCGGTCTGGCGCCCGGACTGCAAGGGGCCAACAAGACCGGGCGACCGTTCACCGGCGATTATGCCGGCGATCTGCTCTATCGAACGCTCGAAAAGTTCGGCTTTTCGGTTGGACGTTACGGCGGCCATGCGGATGACGGATTGCGCTTGCGCAATTGCATGATAACCAACGCCGTGCGTTGTGTACCGCCGCAAAACAAGCCCACCACGCAGGAGGCCAGAATTTGCCGACGCTTTCTTTGCGCCCGCATCGCCGCACTGCCTCGCCTGACAACCATATTGGCGCTTGGACGCATTGCCCATGACAGCACGCTGAGCGCGCTCGGACACCGCAAGTCGGCGTTCAAATTCGCCCATGGCGCGGCCCATAAGCTCGACAAGCGGCTCACGCTGTTCGACAGCTACCATTGCTCGCGCTACAACACCAACACAAGGCGGCTTACCCCAAAAATGTTCGAGGAGGTATTTGCGAGCATTTCCAGGCATTTACGCTAGACGGGATTGGCCTTCAGCCAGTCCAGCACCTGTTCAGCATGTCTATCGGGCGGAAACACCGGATAGAACACATGCTCGATCACTCCCGCCCGCACCACCATCGTCAAGCGCTTCATGAGGGTGAGCCCATTGACCTCGAATGTGGGCAGCTTCAGCGCCCGTGTGAGTTCCAGCCGGTCATCGCTCAGCAGTGCGAACGGCAAATGCAGCCGCTCGGCGGCGGCGCGCTGGAAGCCCGTGTCCTGGGTACTGAGTCCGAACACGCCCGCCCCGGCTCCTTGCAGTTCTCCATGATGGTCACGGAAGGCACAAGATTCCGGTGTGCAGCCGCGCGCGCCTGGTATTTGCTCCCAGCCTTCAAAAAATTTCGGCTCTTCGGGCACGCCGGTTCTGGGATAGGCGTAGATCACAGTGCGCGCCGCCAGAGAGGCAAGTTCCACAGGACCGCCGGAGGTGGCGGGGAGCGCTATGTCCGGCAAAGAGACCCCAGGCAAATGCGCCGCCGCGCCGTCATCCTCGGGCACCGGCAAATCATCCGGCAATTGCATATGGCTGCTGGCCATTTCTCAGCCTCTATCGCGCATCAGCCGCGCCTTCTGGCGCTCCCAGTCCCGCTTGCGTTCCGCCTGGCGCTTGTCATGCAGTTTGCGCCCCTTTGCCAGCGCCAGTTCCAGCTTGGCGATGCCGCGATCATTGAAATAGAGCCGGAGCGGTACAATTGTCATGCCCTCGCGCTGGATGGCGATCATCAGCTTGTGAATTTGCTTGCGGTGCAGCAGCAGTTTGCGCGCCCGGCGTGGCGAATGGTTGAACCGGCCCGCTTCGGCATATTCGGGAATATACGCATTGAGCAGAAACAGCTCCCCGTTTTCGTCCGAGGCATAGGATTCGGCGATATTGCCCTTTCCCGAACGCAGCGACTTCACCTCGGTGCCGGTCAGCACCAGGCCTGCTTCAAACGTCTGTTCGATAAAATAGTTGCGCCGGGCTTTCCTGTTCTCGGCGATGACCTTGCGGGAGGCGCCTTTTGCCGCCATCGGGAGCCTCCGGGAAAGCGCTAGCGGTTAAGAATGCCGGCGGAAACGAGCGCGTCATCGACCGCTTTTTTCGAGGCATCCGAGATTTCCACCAGGGGCAGCCTGGTCTTCGCGCTGCACAGGCCAAGACGCTCCGCGGCATATTTTACCGGGCCGGGACTGGACTCCACGAACATGGCGTCATGCAGCGGCATCAGCCTATCCTGAATCTCAAGAGCACGCTTGAAGTTATTGGAAAGACATGCATTTTGAAATTCCGCGCAATGAGCCGGGGCAACATTGGCGGTCACCGAGATGGTGCCATCGCCGCCATGGGCCATGAAAGCGAGCGCGGTGCCATCCTCGCCGGAGAGCTGATTGAACTCTGCCCCCATGGCGCCACGCTGCTGGCTGACGCGCGCAAGGTTGGCGGTCGCATCTTTCACGCCAACAATATTTTTCAGCTTGAACAGCCGCGCCATTGTCTCGACGGACATGTCGATCACACTGCGCGGCGGAATATTGTATATGACGATCGGGATATCGACCGCGTCATTGATGGCCTTGAAATGCTGGTAGAGGCCCTCCTGGGTTGGCTTGTTGTAATAGGGCGTCACCACCAGAATTGCATCGGCGCCGGCCTGCCTGGCATGTCTCGCCAAGTCGATCGCTTCGGCTGTAGAGTTTGAACCCGCGCCGGCGATGACCGGCACCCGGCCTGCGGCGGCCTCGATGCACAGATCGACCACACGTTTGTGTTCGTCATGGGACAGCGTTGGCGATTCTCCCGTCGTTCCCACCGGGACAAGCCCGTGCGTTCCCTGTTCGATCTGCCAGTTCACGAGCTTCTGGAACGCATCCTCATCAATTCCGCCATTGTTGAAAGGCGTGATGAGCGCGGTATGGGATCCCTTGAACGTCATGGTGTTTTATCACTCCTCAGCAACGGAGCTGTTGCCACTAACATTATGCACGGGCGTGACGGCACACGCACGCGCGACAATAGTCCCTTGTCATGGGACCGGCAAGATGACGTGATTAGCGGAAATAGCAAGTCACTATTTAGCCGGATTTACGTTCGATGTTGCCCCCCACCGGCAATTGCCGGGGGTTAAGTTGGGCTGGGCTGTTTCATCAGGACCGCGAACGGGTTACGCTACCGCGTGGTGGCTATTCTGGATTTGTGTTGCGCGCATATGAGTGCGGGCGCTCTCAATCTCCATCCTCCGCACCCCCTGGCGGGACGCAAACAAGGCGACGTCAAACAACAATGTTCGTGTCATACCGCAATAAAACCGCCGCGCGGGTACTGGCGCTGTGCATTTGCGCTGTGATGACGGCAGCGGCAGACGCCAAACCGCATTCCATTCCCTTGCCAGACCGCAAACCGCAACGCGTCACCGCCCCTGCCACGCAAGCCGCACAGACAAAAGGGCAAAAGGTTCCCGCGCCTTCTCGCAAGCCGAAACGCACCACCTCGCCCGCGCCATCCGGTCCGGTCGCCAAACTGCCGCAACTGCTCGAATACAAAATCGGCAAGTCAGACAGATTTGCGCTGAAATCAACCCTACAGGCCATCTACAAACGCCGGTTCCCGGCTGCGCGCGCCTCGATGGCGAAGATCAAGGACAAGACCGCCCGGAAACTGGCGCAATGGTATTACTTCCGCCGCAATGGCAATGATTCCGATCCCGTGCGCATCGAGCAATTCCGGCGCTCAAACCCTGACTGGCCTAGCCAGAGGCGGCTTCAGATTAATGCTGAAAATGGCTTGCTTACGGCAAAGTACGAACCAAAAGTCATCAAAGACCTGTTTGCAAAGACAAAGCCTCTGACCGGCGCCGGAAAAGCGGCGCTGGCCGGCGCGTATCTTGCGGCCGGTAACAAGGACAAAGCCACCCGGCTCATACGCGAAGCCTGGCGCAAGCATGACTTTGAGAGCAAAATCGAGAAGCTGATACTCAAGCGGTTCGGAAAACTGCTCACGGCCAAGGACCACAAGGCCCGCGTCGACCGGCTGTTGCTTCTGAGCCGGAAGAGCAAAATA
The DNA here is from genome assembly GCA_022567275.1 of Pseudomonadota bacterium. GTDB lineage: Bacteria > Pseudomonadota > Alphaproteobacteria > Rhizobiales > Methyloligellaceae > UBA2767. The sequence goes on from JADFHH010000023.1 coordinate 9,749, forward strand.
CGCGCCGTGTTGCGCACCGCGGCGTTGCTGGACAAGTCTGAACAGAAAAAAATCGCCGCCCGCATCGCGGTGGTGCGCCGGCTGAGAGCCGCGAAGAAATTACTCGCCGCAATACCCGAAAAAGCCATGAAAGACGATGTGGGATTTTATTATTCGCGCGTCCAGTGGCTGCGCCGCCATAAAAAGGAAGAACAGGCCTGGAAGCTGCTTCTGGCCGCGCCGAGCGAACCAGATGCCATGATTACGCTCAATGAATGGTGGATTGAAAGGCGCGTCAACTGCCGTAACGCGCTCAATGCCGGGCAAGCAAAAATCGCCTATGAGATCGCCAGGAACCACGGCCCGCTTACCGGACACCATTATTACGAGGCGGAATTCCTTGCCGGATGGATTGCACTGCGATTCCTGAAACAACCAGAGAATGCGCAGCGGCATTTTCTGGCGCTACGCAAGGCGGCATCAGGACCAAAGACGACCGCAAAAGCCGAATATTGGCTGGGCCGTACGCTGGCGGTGCTCAAGCAGGACGCAGAGGCGAAAACCCATTTTGACAATGCCGCCAAATATCCTCTCACCTATTATGGCCAGATCGCACGCCAGGCCATCGCACCGGAACCCGGAGCGCTTCCGCTTGACCCCGCGCCGACACCGAGCGAGGAGGATTTCGACAACTTGAAGAAACGTAGCGCGGTGCGAACAATCGCCTTGATCCACACGATAAAACTGGACTCCCTGGCGCCGCTTTTTTTCCACCAGCTGGCGCGCACGATCGATTCTCCCGGGCAAGTCTACCTGCTGGCCAAGCTGGCATCTCTCATGCAGCAGCCCCACTCCATCGTGCGTTTGAGCAAAATTGCCTTCAATCGTGGCCTGCCATTGGCTGAACTGGCCTATCCCACCAACATGATGCCCGAATACAAGGAGATAAACGTGCCCGTGGAGCCGGCGCTGCTCTATGCGCTCGCCCGTCAGGAGAGCGAGTTCAACCCCAGGGCCACAAGCCGCGCGGGCGCACGCGGCCGGATGCAGATCATGCC
>JADFHH010000374.1 GCA_022567275.1 Pseudomonadota bacterium
AGATGGGCCAGCGCCGCTTCGCCGGGCCGCGGTTTGGAGCCGCCGCCGACGAGGGCGGCCATGGAGGCGGAGTGATGCGGCGCGCGGAACGGGCGCGCGCGGCCAACCTGCCCGCGCGACAGCGCCCCGGCCATGGAATGCACCATCGAAACCTCGAGCATCTCGGACGGACTCAACGGCGGCAAAATCGATGGCAAGCGGCGCGCCAGCATGGATTTGCCCGCGCCCGGCGGGCCGATCATCAGGAAATGATGCCCCCCGCGGCGGCCACTTCCAGGGTGCGTTTGGCGCTCTCCTGGCCCTTTATCTCGGCCATATCGGGCAGATCGCCGGGTTCTTCCTCAAGCGCGGGTTGCGGCCGGGGGAGGGTTTGCAGGCCCTTGAAATGGTTGATGAGCGACAGCAGATTGGGCGGCGCCAGCAAGTTCATGTCGCCGGACGCCCAAGCGGCCTCCGCGCCGCTCGCTTGCGGGCATATCAACCCCTTGCCCAGCGCGTTCGCGCCCATTGCCGCAGGCAGTGCGCCAGCGACCGATGTGATCGCGCCGTCGAGCGACAGCTCGCCAATGACGCAATATCCGGCCAGCGCGTCGGGCGCCACCGCGCCGCACGCCGCCATCAGCGCCAGCGCGATAGGGAGATCGTAATGGCTGCCTTCCTTGGGAAGATCGGCGGGCGCGAGATTGACGGCAATGTGTTTGGGCGGCAGCGCCAGACCGATGGCCGCCAGCGCGCCGCGCACCCGCTCGCGGCTTTCCGCCACCGCCTTGTCGGGCAAGCCCACAAGCATGAAGGCCGGCAGCCCCGGGGTAATCTGCACCTGCACATCGACAGGCTTGGCCTCGATGCCCTCGAACGCCACGGTCGAGACTTGCGCGTACATGGGTTTTCCCTCCGCTTTCAGACTATCTCTTATCATAACCCGAAATGACGCGTCACGGCAAGAACATTATAGGAACATTATCAATGGCGTTTTGAGGACAGTCATTCATAGAACATGATTTTTGTCTACACATTGTCAACACAATGTACTATATGGTTATATATAGAGGTTCAGATCAACACCTAGGCCTCTATGATAATGCAGTTAAATCAAACGAGTAGTAGACAGGAGCAATATGATGGCCGCCATTCGGAGCGAAAATTTGAATATCCGAATCTCGCCCGAAGATCGAGAACTCATTCGACGCGCAGCAGACGCTTGCGGCAAGCAAGTCTCCAGTTTCGTGATTGAGTCGGCGATCGATGAAGCGCAAAGGATTTTGCTAGACCAGCGCTTTTTACGACTCCCCGGCGACGTTTTTGACCATGTGTCGGAAATTGTCGATCAGCCGCCCAGGGTCCATCCCGAACTGGTGGAACTTTTTCGGGATGACCCAAAGGGTGAATAGAGATTGTCTGCCGCCTGGCCGCCCAGCCCGCTTTGCGAAGATCATGATCTGGCGCACTTTGACTGCGGTGTCGCCAGCCTGAATGATTGGTTACTCGAATACGCCCTATGGAATCAGACGAATGGCTACACCCGCACCTTTGTTATATGCCCGCCTGGGACTAATCATGTCGTTGGTTATTACGCCTTGGCCAGCGGCATGATTGTTCGCGACGAATTGCACAGGCGGCACAGGTCTCATCCAGCCCCCAGGGAAATACCGGTTGCGCTATTGGCCCGGTTCGCCGTTGACAAGAACCACCAAGGCCAAGGGGTTGCCGCTGCATTGTTACGCAATGCCCTCTTGAATGCTGCATCCGCCTCTCAAACAGTCGCGTTTCGGGCGGTTGTCGTTGACGCTCTCAGCGAACAAATAGCAAGCTTTTACAAAAAGTATGGATTTCAAGAGACAAGAAAAAACAATCTAAAACTCATTCTGCCAATGCAAGATATTATCGCCTCAATGCGAAAGTCGCCCGGTCCCGACAGTTAGAATCATTCACGTGGCCCGCTTCACCCGCCAATCACCCCGTCTTTCCTGAGCGCGTCCATCTCCTCCTCCGCCAGCCCCAGCTCTTCGCGCATGACTTCGTCCGTATCTACGCCGTGCGCAGGCGGCGCGAGGCGGCAGCTTGTGGGGGTGGCCGACATTTTCACCGGATAGCCGGTCACCGGCACTTGCGTTCCATCGGCGCGTACTGGCTTGTGCACCAGGGCGCGATGTTCGATCTGCGGGTCGTTGAACAGCTCATCGATGCCGTAAATCGGCCCGCACGGCACCGTGGCCTTGGCGAGCGTGGCGATGACCTCGTCGCGCTTGCGTTTGGCGAGGGCATCCTCGATCAAGGCGTCGAGCGCCGCGCGGTTTTTCAGGCGCGCCGCGTTGCTGGCGAATTTTGCATTGTTGGCGATGTCATCGAGGCCGAGCGCCGTGCACAGGCGTGCGAACTGGGCGTCATTGGCGGCGGCCAGGGTCACGGCGCCGTCCGCGGTATCGTAAGTCCGGTAGGGCGCGAGTGCGGGATGGCTGTTGCCCATACGCTGCGGCGCGATGCCCGAGATGAGATAACTCGCCGCCTGATTGGCCAGCGCCACCGCCTGGGCGTCGAGCAGCGAACAGTCGAGGAACTGCCCCTCGCCGGTGCGCTCGCGGTGCACCAGCGCGCTCAAAATGGCGGTCGCCGCATACATGCCGCCGAACAGATCGGAAATGGCCACGCCCACCTTCAGCGGGCCCTCGCCCGGCGTTCCGTCCGGGCGTCCGGTCACGCTCAGGATGCCGCTCATGCCCTGAATGATATAGTCGTAACCGGGACGCTGC
>JADFHH010000375.1 GCA_022567275.1 Pseudomonadota bacterium
CGAGCTCGACGCCCGCCCCGTTGTGCTGACCGGCGCCAATGGCGCGGGCAAGACCAACCTGCTTGAAGCGGTGTCCCTGCTCACCCCTGGCCGGGGGCTGGGGCGGGCGCAATTTGGCGACATGGTGCGCCATGGCGCTACCAATGGCTGGGCGGTCAATGCCCGGCTCCACTGTGCAACCGGAGAAGTCAATATCGGAACCGGCTTCGCCACTTCGCACGAGACACCCGCACGCTCCGTGCGCATTGATGGCGTGACCAGACGCGGCGCCGGCGCGCTTGGCGAATATGTCCGCGCGGTGTGGCTCACCCCGGCCATGGACGGCCTGTTCACAGGCCCCGCGGGTGACCGGCGCCGCTTTCTCGACCGCCTCATCGCCAGCCTCGACCCCGGCTACCGTTCGCTTCTCTCCCGGTTTGAACGCGCCATGCGCCAGCGCAACCGTTTACTAGAAAATGGCGAAATGCCGCATGCGCAACTCGAAGGTCTCGAGACCCAGATGGCCGAATCCGGCGTGGCCATCGCCGCCGCCCGGCTCGATGCGGTGGCCCGGCTCGGCCAGATCGCCAGGCACACGGAAGAAGTGGAAACCTCCAGCGTGTTTCCGTGGGCCAGCCTTGCTCTGGAAGGGTTCCTTGAGGAGCGGCTGCAACGCCAGGCGGCGATCGATGCGGAAGACGCTTATCGCGCGGCGCTTGCGCACGGGCGTGAACGCGACCGCGCGGCCAGACGCACGCTCGAGGGTCCGCACCGCTCCGATTTTCTCGTCGGCCACGGCCCCAAATCGGCGCCTGCGCGCAGTTGCTCGACCGGCGAGCAAAAGGCGCTGCTCATCGGCCTCGTGCTGGCCCAGGCGCGGCTGGTGAAACAGCACTCCGATGGCGCCGCGCCGCTCATCCTGCTGGATGAAATCGCCGCCCATCTGGATGCGGAACACCGCGCCGGCCTGTTCGCGGAAATTATCGCGCTAAAGGCGCAAGCCTGGATGTCCGGAACCGACGCCGGCCAGTTCGCGCCGCTGGGGTCTGAAGCGCAATTATTGAGCGTTGAAAACGGGTGCGTTACGGCGTGAATCAAGCTATTGTAGGCGCACGAATTTTCCACCACGACATGATGGGGTCACCATGGCGAAATCGCCTGCGAAGAAAAGCGGCGGCAACGGCGATTATGGCGCTGAATCGATCAAGGTTCTCAAAGGCCTCGATGCGGTTCGCAAGCGTCCTGGAATGTATATCGGCGACACCGATGACGGGTCGGGACTGCATCACATGGTCTATGAGGTGGTCGACAACGCCATCGACGAGGCGCTGGCCGGCTACTGCGACAAGGTCGAGATTACCCTCAATGCCGAAGGCTCGGTGACGGTGATCGATAACGGCCGCGGCATCCCTGTCGATATCCATGAAGATGAGGGCGTCTCCGCGGCGCAGGTGATCATGACCCAGCTCCACTCGGGGGGGAAATTCGACCAGAATTCCTACAAGGTGTCGGGCGGTCTGCACGGTGTGGGCGTGTCGGTCGTGAACGCACTTTCGGCACGGCTGGAGCTGACGATCTGGCGCAATGGCAAAGAACATTACCTTGTCTTCAAGCATGGTGAGCCAGAAGGCGATCTGAAGATCGTGGGGGATGTGCCCGAGGACAAGACGGGCACGAAAGTGACGTTCCTGCCATCCACCAGAACCTTCACCATGGTGGAGTTCGACTTTGCCACCCTCGAGCATCGCCTGCGCGAGCTGGCCTTCCTGAATTCAGGGGTAACGATCATTCTCACCGATGCACGCGGCGTCGAACCCAAAATCGAAGTGATGGTCTATGACGGCGGTTTGGAAGCTTTTGCGCGCTATCTCGACCGCAACCGGCAGCCGCTCATCAGTGCGCCGATCGTGGTCAAGGTCGAGCGTGACGGGGTCATCGTCGAGGCGGCGTTGTGGTGGAATGACGGCTATCACGAAAATGTCCTGTGCTTCACCAACAACATCCCGCAGCGCGACGGCGGCACCCATCTGGCGGGTTTCCGCGCCGCATTGACGCGCACCATCAACGCTTATGCGGCGCAATCGGGGATCGCGAAAAGGGAAAAGGTATCGCTCACCGGCGATGACGCGCGCGAGGGGCTGACCTGCGTGCTGTCGGTGAAGGTTCCGGACCCGAAATTCTCCTCCCAGACCAAGGACAAACTGGTGTCGTCCGAGATCAAACCCGTCGTCGAGGGGGCGATGGGCGAGGCGCTTTCCCAGTGGTTCGAGGAAAACCCGGCGGAAGCCAAAAATATCGTGCGAAAAATCGTCGAGGCGGCGGCCGCGCGCGAGGCCGCCCGCAAGGCGCGCGAGCTGACCCGGCGCAAGGGCGCGCTGGACGTGGCCAACCTGCCCGGCAAGCTCGCCGATTGCCAGGAACGCGATCCGGCAAAGTGTGAGTTGTTTCTGGTCGAGGGCGACAGCGCCGGCGGTTCGGCCAAACAGGGGCGCGACCGGAAATTCCAGGCGGTGCTGCCGTTGCGCGGAAAGATTTTGAATGTCGAGCGCGCGCGCTTCGACAAGATGCTTTCAAGCCAGGAAATCGGCACCCTGATCACCGCGCTTGGCACCGGCATCGGGCGCGATGATTTCGACATCGAGAAGCTGCGCTACCACAAGATCATCATCATGACCGACGCCGACGTCGACGGCGCGCATATCCGCACGCTCCTGCTGACCTTTTTCTACCGGCAGATGCCGGAGCTGCTAGAGCGCGGGTATCTCTATAT
>JADFHH010000376.1 GCA_022567275.1 Pseudomonadota bacterium
GGGCGCCTCCCCGAGGAAGAGTAGATAGGGCCGCTCGATCATCAAAAACACCTCCTGCCTTGCCGCTCGAAACTTAGGCAAGTCGCCCGCTCCAAGCAAACGATTTACGGATCGCCCGGCCATGGTAATCTGCGCCGCCCAAATGCAGAGGCCACGATGATGACAGAGCAGCCCAAGACCATTCGCCTGGCGGATTACCGCGCGCCCCTTTACCGCATCAAAACCGTCACAATGGAATTCGATCTCGGCGAGGAGACCACGCGGGTCAAATCGCGCTTGGGCATGAGCGGCGCCGGCGGCCGGGCCCTGGTGCTCGACGGCGAGGATCTGAAGCTTATTTCCCTGGCGCTCGACGGCCACGCCCTTGGTGCGGGCGATTACAGCCTGGATGATACGAGCCTCACCATCCCGTCGCCGCCCGCCGCCTTCACCCTGGACATCGAGACCGAGATCAGGCCGCGCGACAACAGCAAGCTCGACGGGCTCTATGTCTCAGGCGGCGTGTTCTGCACCCAGTGCGAGGCCGAGGGCTTTCGCCGCATCACCTATTTCCTCGACCGGCCCGATGTCCTCTCACGCTACAAGGTGCGGCTTCAGGCGGATGAGGAAATGGCGCCGGTGCTGCTGTCAAACGGCAATCTTGTGCGATCGGGAAGCCTCGCGAACTCAGGCGCGCATTTCGCGCTCTGGGAGGACCCGCACCCGAAACCGGGCTATCTGTTCGCTATGGTGGGCGGGGCGCTCGGGCATGTCGCTGACAAGTTCACGACAATGTCGGGCCGTGAGGTGAAGCTGAAGATTTATGTGGAGCCCGGCGAGGAAGGACGCTGCGCCTGGGCCATGGACTCGCTCAAGCGCGCCATGAAATGGGATGAGGAGCGTTTTGGCCGGGAATACGATCTCGACATATTCATGATCGTCGCGGTCAGCGATTTCAATATGGGGGCGATGGAGAACAAGGGCCTCAACATTTTCAACGACAAACTCATACTGGCCCGGCCCGACAGCGCGACCGACAGCGACTATGCGAATATCGAGGCGGTTATCGCGCATGAATATTTTCACAACTGGAGCGGCAACCGGGTGACCTGCCGCGACTGGTTCCAACTGTGCCTGAAGGAAGGGCTGACCGTGTTCCGCGACCAGGAGTTCACGTCGGATTTGCGCTCGCGTCCGGTCAAGCGGATCGCCGATGTGCGGATGTTGAAGACACACCAGTTCGCGGAAGATTCCGGCCCGCTGGCGCATCCGGTTCGCCCTGGTTCCTACATAGAAATCAATAATTTCTATACGGCAACCGTATATGAAAAAGGCGCGGAACTTTGCCGCATGATTGAAACCATCGTTGGCCGGGAGGGCTTTCGCGCCGCGCTCGATCTGTACTTTGACCGCCATGACGGAGACGCCGCGACGGTGGAAGATTTGATCGCCTGTGTCACGCAAGCGACCGGGGCGGAGCTGGGCCAGTTCATGCGCTGGTATGAACAAGCCGGCACGCCGGAAGTGGTGGCCTCGCTCTCCTATGATATCAGGGAAAAGATCGCCGAATTGAATGTCAGCCAGATCACGCCCCCGACTCCGGGGAATGACAAGAAGCTGCCCCTGCATATCCCTCTCAAAATAGGCCTGCTTGGGCAAAATGGCGATGATCTTCCCTTGCGCCTGGAGAGTGGAGAAGACGTCGCCAACGGCCTTGTCCATCTGCGCGACGCCAAACAGGTGTACCGGTTTAGAGATATTCCCTCTCCACCGGTTCTTTCACTGCTTCGGGGGTTCTCCGCGCCGGTCAAATTAACGGCAAACCAGAATGAGCGCGAGCTTGAGTTTCTGATGGCCCATGACAGCGATCCATTTAACCGCTGGCAGGCCGGGCAACGCTACGGATTGCGCGTGCTCACAGCCGCGAGCGCGGCTTTGCGCCAGGGCGAAGAGCCCGAGAAAGCGCCAAAGCTCGCCGGTGCACTGGCGGCGACGCTGCGCGACCAGTCATTAGAACCGGCCTACCGCGCCGAAGTGCTGCGGCTGCCGAGCGAGTCCGACATAGCCCGTGAGATTGGCTCTGATGTGGACCCGGACGCCATCCATCAGGCGCGGGATTGGTTACGCTGTGAGTTATCGCGCGCCCTGCATGGCGAACTCGTGACGCTCTATGACGCCAACCAGACGCCGGGGCCCTATTCTCCGCAAGCTGAAGACGCGGGCAAACGCGCTTTGCGCAATGCTGCATTGGCCCTGCTTGCCGCGTCGGGAAATGAGAGCGATGTGGAGCGCGTCAGTGCGCATTATCGCGCCGCCGCCAATATGACCGACACGATCGCCGCCATGAGTATCCTTACTCATCTGGAGGGGGGGGCACGCGAGGAGGCGTTCGCCGATTTCTTTGAAAAGTGGAAAGACGACCATCTGGTGATCGACAAATGGTTCGCCATGCAGGCCACCTCAAGCCTGCAAGACGCGCCCGAACGGGTCGAGGGATTGACCAGACATCCTTTGTTCTCGCTGAAGACGCCAAACAAGGTGCGCGCGCTCATCGGTGCGTTCGCCGCGATGAACCCGACCGGATTTCACCGCGCCGACGGCGCCGGTTTTCGCCTGGTTGCCAATGCGGTTCTGGAGATCGATGGCTTCAATCCGCAGGTTTCAGCGCGGCTTTTGGGTGCATTCAAGAGCTGGCGCATGCTGGAACCGGGCCGGCAGGCGAAGGCGAAAGCGGAGATCAAGCGCATCGCATCGCATGCAACACTTTC
>JADFHH010000377.1 GCA_022567275.1 Pseudomonadota bacterium
TACAACCCGCTATATCCGGTTCTGCTGCTCACCAATGTCGCAGGGGTAGAAACGATCTATGCCGCCGATCTGATCGCCGCGCTGCTGCTGGTCTGGTATGCACGCCGGCTCGCTGCGGAAATACCCGCGTGACTAGGTTGGGGATTGAGCGCAAACTAGAATATTATGTCGATTGAGTAGCAACAGCTGTTGAGTATGGGGGTGCCGGAAAATGCGAATCCTTGCGGCCGCGATAGTGTTTTTGAGCATTATTTCCACCACGGCTTGGGCCGATCCCAAGCAGGACTGGAAGGACTGCCCTAAATTCGCTGAGCCTAAACGTGCGATCACCGCCTGTTCGCGGATCATCAAGCGGCGAAAGGAAAGCCGACAGAACCGGGCGGTTGCCTATGGGCATCGGTGTCTCGCTCATACCTTGGAAGGGCAATACGATAGAGCGATTACTGACTGTACCATGGCGATAAAGATCAATCCTAGACTGGCTAGAGTCTACATCCACCGGGGCACTGCTTACAGGGGTAAAAACGAGGATAACCGCGCCATCGTCGACTACAACACGGCCATAATGCTCGACCCCAAACTAGCTTACGCTTATCTCAACCGAGCCCACTACTATTGGCAAAATGATATATTTGACCAAGCTAATGCCGATTACACAAAAGCAATCGAACTCAATCCGAAATATTCGTTGGTATACGCTCTCGCATACCAAAAACGAGGCAAAGACCGCCTAGCCAATGATGATGTTGACGGAGCAATTGCAGATTTCAAAAGAGCGCTGGAGCTGAACCCGAAACTGAAGGAAAGCCAGGAGGGACTAAAGCGTTTGATAGCTACCAGTGGCGCGGCCAGAGGATCTCCTTCGAAAAATCTTACTCTTTCGCTTGCTGAATATCTTACCAAGGCTGGAAAGCGTGCAAAACTCATCTCTCCTGGCAAACTGGCTATCGATGGCCAAAGGATGGCTTGTGGCCGTCGGCCAACCGTTATTGATCCAAACTTTGAGAGTTGGAGCGGAGCGTATCCCGGATATATTATTCTCAATACAAAAAAGATCGCCGACTTGCCATCGGCGGTGAAGTACTATGTCTATGCTCAGGCCTGCGGCTACCAATTCGTTGGTCGGGAAGTCCTAGCTGCGGATTGCTTCGCGGCGAAACGCGGGCGCCGGTATGGTTGGCTGAAGCCTCAGGGTGTTGACGCGATTTGTGAATTCCTCGGCAAGATGCCCGGCGACAAAGAATATCCGCCTGGTTCACAGCGTTGCGAGCAAGTCCGCCGCTGTTTCGATGAAGCAGCACCGAGAGGAAAGAAATGAAGGGTTGGGAACGCTCCAAGACCTCGACCGCCATCGCGCATATATTCTGGAACGCAAACCAAACGCCGCCCGCTCGCTCTGCTGCACAACCTTCCGGGGACTCGCGGAACCGGCAAATTATGGTACGATGACCGCATGACGAAGATTCTGGATAAAGCCATCGAGCAAGCCAAAACCCTCCCCGAGAGCCGCCAGGACCAGCTTGGCGAAATGATCCTGGACGTTGTCGCGCAAGATCAATCGAAGCTGCAGCTCACTCCAGACCAACAGGAAGAGGTGCGCCGCCGCCTCTCCGATGCAAACCCAAAGTTCGCAACCGACGAACAGGTAAAAGCCGCGTTTGGAAAATTTTCTAAAGCTAAAGGATGAAGGTCGCTTACCGTCTTGAAGCCCTTCAAGACCTCGACCGCCATCGCACATATATTCTGGAACGCAATCCGAACGCCGCCCGGCGTGTGGCCGACGCCATTCGACATGCTGTCTCCCGTTTGGAGCTCTTTCCCTATTCCGGCCGCCAGGGCATCGTCCCTGGAACCTATGAACTCGTGGTTCCGAAGTTGCCCTACATCGTCGTGTATCGGGTGGCGGAGCATGTCGAGATCGTCTCGATATTCCATACAGCTACGGACAAGCCGCGCTCGTAGCGGCTTTGCACGACGGTGCCGACGATCTGCACTCTAATAGTAGATAATTGAGGACCCGGAAAATATCCTCATAGAGCCGGATTGTACTGCCGTAACATCGCCATGAAGTCCGCGCGCGAGATAGCTTTGCGCGGTCCTTTCAAACGCTGCTTTATGAGTTCCTGTTCCTCGGCCGGACGCTCAGGCATCGAGTAATCCTCGACCATCGCCACCAGCTCTTGGGCTATGGCGTCTTGACTGCCTTGAGGAAGTGCGCGAACCGCTTCAACCGCTTCATCGAGGGATGCTGTCTTGTTTTTGCTCATGTCGTCATCGTATCACAGATTCAGGGAAATGCAGTTTCGCGCACTCACTGCTCCCCAAGCGCTGCCGCAATGGTCCCGGCGATATGTTCTGACGCGCGTTTGAGCGGATCATTGTCGAGATGTGCGTAACGCGCTGTGGTAGCCGCTTGCGTGTGACCGAGCAACTTGCCGATAATCGGGAGCCCCATGCCGCCGCCCGCGCCAACGCTCGCGAACGAATGCCGCAGATCGTGAATTCGCAGGCCATCGAGCTTTGCATGTTTTGTAATCCTGTCCCACGGGCGCTTGAGATCGGCGCGAGGTTTATCGGGATTGTCCGACATGATGACGTAGGTGCTCAACCGCTCTAGAGCGGGATGATTTTAGCCTGAATCGAAAGTGGATTCCCTAATTGTCGAAGATGTGATTCCCTATACATACCGGGGAAGGAGGCCGGCATGTATGGGAAGAGCTTATTCAATGGATTTACGCGA
>JADFHH010000378.1 GCA_022567275.1 Pseudomonadota bacterium
AAGGCCGGCTGGATCCTCATTCCATCGAGTGCGGGAATTCTCCTGCTCGCCTGGTTGCATGCGCGTGAGCAAGGCCTGCGGCGCGGCGTGATCTTCGACTATGTCTCGAAGCTGCTGGTGTTTTTGTTCGCGAGCGTGGCCCTGTCCGGGCTGACCGCCAGTCTGCTGAAAAACGTCATCGGCCGCGCGCGTCCCAAATTTTACGACGAGCTGGGTTCGCTCGCATTCCATCCCTTTTCGTTCGATGCCAGCTTCGCCGCCTTCCCCTCGGGTCACGCCGCGACCATCGGCGCGCTGGCCGGCGCGCTGGCGATCGTCTGGCCCCGCGCCCGTGTGCCACTATTGCTCGCCGGGGCATGGATCGCAGCGACCAGATTTCTGATTGCCGCCCATTATTTCACCGACGCCGTGGCCGGCTATGCATTGGGACTGGCGTTCGCTTATTTCCTGCGCGGCGCTCTGGCGCGGCGCGGCTGGTTGTTCAGGCTGGACCAGCAAGGCGCGGTGCAACTGCGCGGGCGCACCCTGATGCGCGGCGCGGCCAATGCCCTGAAGGCAAGGGTGTCATCGCGTGCGCATGATCGCTTCTTACCCTAAACAAACTTGCCGTGGCAGCGCTTGTATTTCTTGCCCGAGCCGCAGGGGCACGGCGCGTTGCGGGGAACCTTGCCCCAGCTCGACGCCGGCGCATCGCCAACCACACTCGCGCCGCCGCCCATGCTGTCCAAAGCCACATCATCCTCACCGGTGAGCGGTGAGATATGGTGCGCATGCATTTCCGGCAGCGCCGCCATCTCCATCATCTGCGGGGGTTCTTCTTGCTCCATTTGCACATGCGAAAGCTGGCCGGTCACGGCGAGACGCAACTCGACAAGCAAGGCTTCGAACAGCGAGAAGCCTTCGGTCTTGAATTCATTGAGCGGGTCGCGCTGGCCATAACCGCGCAGCCCGATCACCTGGCGCAGATGTTCCAGCGTCACCAGATGCTCGCGCCACAGATGATCGAGCGTTTGCAACAGCACCGCTTTTTCGATCTGGCGCATGGTTTCGGGGCCAAAACTGGCGGCCTTCCTGGCCGCCGCCTCGTCCGCTTGCCGGGTGAGGCGCTCATGTATTTGCTCATCCGCGATGCCCTCTTCCGCGGCCCACTCCTCGATCGGCAGTTCGAGGTCGAATGTCTGCTCTACAGCTTCCGCGAGACCGGCCGCGTCCCACTGCTCAGCATAAGCCTTCTCGGGGATATGCTTCGCGATCAGGCTATCGATCACCTCGTGGCGCATATCGGTGATGGTGTCCGAGACATCCACATCGCCCATCAAATCGCGCCGTTGCTCGAAGATGACCTTGCGCTGGTCATTCATCACATTGTCGAATTTCAATATGTGCTTGCGGGCGTCGAAATTGCGCGCCTCGACCTTTTGCTGCGCCTTCTCCAGCGCCTTGTTGATCCACGGATGGATGATCGCCTCACCCTCCTCGAGACCCAGTTTCTGGAGCATCCCGTCCATGCGGTCGGAGCCGAAAATGCGCATCAGATCGTCATCGAGCGAGAGGTAGAATTTCGAGTGGCCCGGGTCGCCCTGACGCCCTGATCGGCCTCTGAGCTGATTGTCGATACGCCGGCTTTCATGGCGTTCGGTGCCGATCACATAAAGACCACCCGCTTCTATGGCGATTTTCTTCTTCTTCTCAACGTCGGCGCCGATCTTTTTACGCTGTGCGTCGATCTGCTTTTGCGTCGGCGGCTTGTCTTCGGCTTGCCGTTGTTCAATCCAGTTGGCGATCAGCATGTCGGGATTGCCGCCAAGCTGAATGTCGGTGCCGCGCCCGGCCATATTGGTGGCGATGGTCACCGCGCCCGGCACGCCGGCCTGGGCGATGATCGTGGCTTCCTGCTCGTGATAACGGGCATTCAGCACCTGAAAGTCCCTGACCTTTTCCTTGCGCAGCAAGTCCGCCAGATGCTCCGATTTCTCGATCGAGGTGGTGCCGACGAGCATCGGCTGTTTGCGCTTCATGCAGTCCTTGATGAGCTCGATGATGGCGCGGTATTTCTCGGCGGCCGTACGGTAGACCTCGTCATGATCGTCGATCCGTATCATGTCCTGATCGGTGGGGATTTCAAGCACGTCGAGGGCGTAAATATCCATGAACTCGTCCGCTTCCGTCGCCGCGGTGCCGGTCATGCCCGCGAGCTTCTCATAGAGGCGGAAATAGTTCTGGAAGGTCACCGTAGCCAGGGTCTGGTTTTCGGGCTGGATGGAGACATGCTCCTTGGCCTCCAGCGCCTGGTGCTGACCTTCGGAATAGCGCCGGCCTTCCATCATGCGGCCGGTAAACTCGTCGATAATGATAACCTGATCGTCCTTGACGATATAGTCTTTGTCACGCTGAAACAGCTTGTGGGCGCGCAGCGCCTGGTTGATATGGTGGACCAGGGTGACGTTTTCGATATCGTAAAGCGAGTCGCCCTTGAGCAAACCTTCCTTGGCCAGGATTTGCTCCACATGCTCATTGCCGGCTTCGGTCAGCGACACGGTCTTCATCTTTTCGTCGACTTCATAGTCGGTTTCGGCAAGCTCGGGGAGAAGCGCGTCGATGGTGTTGTACAGATCCGAGCGGTCATCGATCGGGCCGGAGATGATGAGCGGCGTGCGCGCCTCGTCGACCAGGATCGAATCCACCTCATCGACAATCGCGAAAACGTGGCCGCGCTGCACCATTTCCTCGGTGGAGT